>CALCCE010000095.1 GCA_937899835.1 uncultured Flavobacteriales bacterium
GTTTCAACTGAAGCCTTCTGATCTCGAGGTATTGGTCGGTCAAATCTTTGAGGTGATTGATTTTGCGAAACACACCCCAAAGTTCTTGATGAGTCACCAAATCCATGAAGTGGTCAAACTGCTGTTCATTCGAAAAAATCATAGGAACATATTTTAATTGATTCATGTCCCTGTGGTTTGGGGGCTACAAAATTCACCAGCAAGGTTTCGGTACGAACCCGCAGGGCTTGACCTTGATCGTGAAATTTTACTTCCATATTAGCCAAGAAATAGGTAAGGCCCCCTATTTACTGAAAATGAGAATAAGTATTCGAATAGATTTAAGGAAAAGCGTTTGCCAGCCAAAACACTTTTATGCAAAAAAAGGGGACCCTCTTGTGAAAGTCCCCTTCAGAAAGTAAGAGATAATATGGCTACTTAGCCCAGAAAAGGATAGCGGTAATTCGTAGCAGGAACAAAAGTTTCCTTGATCGTGCGTGGTGATACCCAACGCAATAAGTTGAGGTAAGAGCCCGCCTTGTCGTTTGTGCCCGAACCACGAGCACCACCAAAGGGTTGCTGACCCACCACCGCACCAGTGGGCTTATCATTAATATAAAAGTTACCCGCAGCATTCTCTAACCGTTTGGTCGCCAAAGCAATCGCATACCGGTCTTGTGAAAGTATTGCTCCAGTCAAAGCATATTCGCTGGTTTCATCTACCAGGTCCAAAGTGGCTTCAAACTCGTTTTCAGGGTAAACGTAAATCGTAATCACTGGACCAAAAATTTCTTCACACATGGTGCGAAACTTGGGATTGCTGGTAACTACAACAGTGGGTTCGATGAAATAGCCCTTTGACTTATCGTAGTTGCCACCGGCGATAATCTCTGCATCGCCTGCTCCTTTGATGTAGTCAATATAACTTGCAATTTTATCGAATGCCCGTTCATCGATCACCGCATTAATGAAGTTGGACGGATCGTCGGGTGGACCCATTTTAAAGCTGTTTACATCCGTCACCACCTGTGCTTTCACAGCATCCCAAATGTTTGAAGGAATGTAGGCACGAGAAGCAGCCGAACACTTTTGTCCTTGGAATTCAAAAGAACCACGCGTAATGGCGGTAGCAACTTCGGCCGCAACTGCGCTACGGTGTGCTACAATGAAATCCTTGCCTCCGGTTTCTCCCACAATGCGAGGATAAGACCGGTATTTCTCAATGTTGTTCCCAACCGTTTTCCACAAGTTGCGGAAAACGCCTGTTGAACCGGTAAAATGAAGACCAGCAAGATCACGGTGGTTGAAAACAACCTCACCGGCATCAGGTCCGTCCATGGTGATCAGGTTGATCACCCCATCGGGCAATCCGGCAGCTTTGAACAACTCCATGATCACTTGTGCTGAATACACCTGGCTATCGGCAGGCTTCCAAACGCAAACATTGCCCATCAAAGCAGCAGAAGCTGGAAGGTTGGCGCAAATAGAAGTGAAATTGAAGGGAGTAATGCAGAATACAAATCCTTCCAATGGCCGGTATTCCAAGCGGTTCCACATGCCCGGAAGGCTATCCGGTTGGTTGAGATAAATCTCTTGCATGTAGTAAGCGTTGAACTTTAGGAAATCGATCAGCTCGCAAGCAGCATCGATCTCAGCCTGAAAAGCATTTTTGCTTTGTGCCAACATAGTAGCAGCATTCATTTTGGCCCGAAAAGGCCCAGCAAGCAAATCGGCCGCTTTGAGAAAAATACTGGCCCGGTGTTCCCAGGAAAGGGAAGCCCAGGCAGGACGAGCCGCCAAAGCAGCATCAATAGCGGCTTGAGCGTGTTCTTGAGTACCGTAGTTGAAATGGCCCAACACATGTTGGTGGTCGTGGGGAGGAGCCATTGGGCGTTTGTCATCAGTGCGAACCTCTTCGCTACCAATATACATAGGAACATCAATAGTTTGACTACTCAACTCGCGGTAAGCGGCCATCAATTCTTCGAGTTCCGGACTTCCGGGAGCATAGCTCAAAACCGGTTCGTTCTCAGGATATGGAATGCTGTAAACTCCTTTAGACATGGTGTTTTTCGCAGTTTTCTGGTTGGAAAATCAGATTGAAATCACCGCCAAAGTTACGCTTTTGACCATAGCCACCAAGGACCTGAAAAAGAAGTAAATGTATGGATGGAAAATTAATTCAGCCGGTGTGGAACGATCATGAAAAATTCGGGAATTCGCACCCGAAATTGTCCATTGTCCAGTTTGCGTTGCATCAGGTAGGTGCCGTGCATTTTTCCAATTTCGGTAGTAAGACTACAGGCCGATTCATAAGAATATAGATCACCCGGTGCCAGGGTGGGTTGTTCACCAATAACCCCTTCTCCTTCCACTTGGCGATGTTCCCCGTTCGAATCGAAAATGAACCAGTGCCTGCGCAATAGCTTCACCGTGTAATCACTCATGTTCTCAATTTTAATCTGATAAGAGAACAAGTAGTTGTTCCTCCTTGGATCAGAATACTCAGGCTTGTAAGTGGCCTTAACCGAAATTTTTATGCCAGCAGTGACTGCGGTAAACATGATTATCTAATGAGGCTCAAAGTGAGACTAACAAGTATAGCGAAACATCCAATGGGAAGCAAGCCGAAACGAACGACTTAGGGAAATTGAAAAGTTTCAGCGGCCACAAGACGGTCATAGTCGTCACCCAAGGTGCGGTGATACACCAAAACCGTGTAGGTGTTTCGGGTTTGTGAGTGGGTACCTTCTACTACTGAAACATCGCCAGAGGGAGCACCATCAGCTACAAACTGATACTCGTAGTTGTAAAAACCTTGTTTCAAAAACACGGAAGCCTCGTACTGTTTGCGGTTTTCGTTGTACACCATTTTGAAATCCCGCTGGTACTGCCAGTTGGTTAGTGCGCCAAAAATGTAGATATCTCCGTTGGGTAACCTTCGATCGTAAGGCAACACAAAGTGCACATAAGCATAGTCAGCGTCCACATCACTATCGGTGTTTCGCTCATCAATTTTAATCAGGCGCCAACCATTGATATCGGGTTGGTCGAGGTATACCCGGAACGATCGGCGTTGATCGGGCAGCAAATAAACATGATTGGTACCGTCAATACGTGCCGTTCTCTCGATTTCTGCGCTGCGGTAGTTGAGGTCTTTTGTATCAAATGGACGGTACTCATTCCCCCCCATAAACACGTTTTCCTCATCACTGTCGTACGTCAATTTGTCGTTTTCGGCAAAAGTGGGCTTGATACCGGTTCGTACATTGTCCCAGCGGTAATTTTGCATCAAAACCACATGAACGTCTGTGTAAGGGTTGGTTAGTTGATAAGCATCAAAGTTCAATACAAAGTCAATTTCCTGATGCGATCGCCGTTGGTTAACGTTGGTGGCCCAATGAATATCCGGAACAACTTGAATGCGTTTTTCGGAGATGATAAAACGACGGGTAATTACCGGCTCTTGGGGATTTCCGTTTCTGTAAACTACCAAAATGTAGTTGCCCGACTTGGTGAACTTGATGTTCTGATTGGGAAAGGTGTATGAATAATGAATAAACCGCTGAAAAGTGTTGCGAGAATACCGGTATTCAGTGATGAAGTCGTCAGGTAGTCCGTCTACATATTCACTGTACATCAATTCGGATGGCTGCCAGTTGACGTTGCATTGAATAAATGTGACTTGAAAATCAGTGTAATTGGCAGTAAGGTCATCGAAATCGAGTCGTAACGTTTCCTCAGAATTCAAGGACAGGAAAGGGGGACTTAATTCCCATTGATCACGGTACAGCATTACCGTGGTGATCTCAGGCAAATAGGAATGGTCTGCGTAGCGTATTTCGTTGTCGAGGTAATATTCTGAAGCAGTAGAATAATCCTGTGCGATAATCGCGGAAGAAAGACTTAAGAAAAGCCCTGTCAAACCAACGAAACGCACTATCAGTCTGTTGCACATGTGAGATTAAACGTGATAAACCGAAATTAGTATTCCCGATACAAACCAAAGGGTGATAACCGAGCCCTAAAGGCCCAAAATTAGCCCAAATTTGTTTGTAGGATTAAACAAATTCGTAATTTTGTGCATCATTTTTTCGAGCAAAGTTACCACCTATTACGATGGCTAAAAGCGTCAAAATAAGGAAGGGTGTAGACATCAAGCTTGTTGGTAAAGCTGAAAAAGTCTACACCGTTACCACTTCCGACACTTACGCAATTAAACCTACCGATTTTCACGGGGTAGTACCAAAGCTGACCGTCAAAGTTGGCGCGGAGGTTAAAGCAGGCGATTCCCTATTTTTCGATAAGAATCACCCGGAAGTGATTTTTACCTCACCCGTTAGTGGAGAGGTGGTAGAAATCAACCGGGGAGCGAAGCGAAAAATATTGGAAGTTAAAGTGCTGGCTGACAAGCAGGTACGTTACAAGGAGTTTCGCAAGGCTGATCCTAAAAGCCTCAGCCGGGAAGAAATTCTTGGGCAGCTCTTAGAGGCGGGCATATTTCCATCGATACGTCAACGACCGTTCGATGTGATGGCCAATCCGCAGCTGACACCAAAATCAGTGGTTGTTTCGGCCTTCGATAGTGCCCCACTTGCCCCCGATTATGACTTCATTGTTCATGGGAAAGAAAGGTTGTTTCAGGTTGGTATTGATGCGTTGACTCAGTTAACCACTGGCAAAGTGCACCTCAATGTACGCGGTGATTCAAATCCCTCGGAAGTGTTCACCAAGGCAAAGAATGTACAACTCAATAGCTTCAGTGGTCCACATCCGGCCGGTAATGCTGGAGTACAACTGCACCACATCGATCCTATCAACAAAGGAGAGAATGTGTGGGTGTTAGATCCTCAAGCAGTTCTGGCCATCGGAATGCTATTTGAAGAAGGCCGTTACAATGCCGAACGGGTAATAGCACTGGTAGGTTCTGAAGTAGAAAAGCCTCGTTACATCAAGGTAATTCAGGGAACCTGCGTGAAGAACCTTTTGGAGGGCAATTTAAAACAAGGTAAAGACCTTAGAATCATTAGTGGTAACGTACTCACCGGAACTACCATCACCCAAGAGGGCTACTTAGGATTCTATCATCCCCAGATAACTGTCATCCCAGAAGGAAATCACAGCGAATTTTTGGGGTGGATTGCTCCAGGGTTTGATAAATTTAGCCTATCAAGAACGTTTTTTAGTTGGTTGATGCCAAGTAAAAACTACAGCTTGGATACCAACAAACACGGAGAAAAGCGTGCTTTTGTTGTAACAGGACAATATGAAAAGGTATTTCCAATGGACATTTATCCTATGCACCTCATCAAAGCCATCATGGTAGAAGATGTAGAGTTAATGGAAAACCTGGGAATATATGAGGTGGCTCCAGAAGATTTCGCCTTGTGCGAATTTGCCTGTACCTCCAAGATAAACCTTCAAGACATCGTTCGAGAAGGTTTGGACATTGTAAGGAAAGAATACGGATAATAAAGAGAAAGAGAGACGAGATGAAGCTATTCAGAAACCTGCTAGACAGCGTCAAGCCTCAGTTCGATGAGGGTGGCAAGTTGCATAAGTTCTTACCTGCCTATGATGCTTTTGAAACTTTTCTTTTTGTTCCAGATCACACCACGCATTCCGGATCACACATCCGTGATGGTATTGACCTGAAGCGCACCATGATCATGGTGGTGCTCGCCATGGTGCCCTGCTTGCTGTTTGGTATGTGGAACACAGGCCACCAACACTTTCTTGCCCTTGGCGAGATGACCGGGCTTGGTGATGGATTGATCGACAAGTTACTGTATGGAGCATTGCGTGTGATGCCCTTAGTGGTGGTTAGCTACGGTGCTGGCTTGGGAGTTGAGTTTTTGTTTGCCATTATTCGAAAGGAACAGGTAAACGAAGGATTTCTCGTATCAGGAATGCTTATACCGCTTTGTATGCCAGTGGAAGTACCACTCTGGATGGTTGCTCTGGCCACTGTGTTTGCCGTGGTTATCGGCAAAGAAGTATTTGGAGGTACTGGAATGAACATCCTTAATGTAGCATTGACCGCTCGTGCCTTTTTATTCTTTGCATATCCTACTATGATGTCGGGAGACAAAGTATGGATAGACGCCTCTACCGCTGATGGACAGACTTTGGCAGATAGTTATACAGGAGCCACTGCCCTCGGTGATTTAGCCAATCTTGCCAAAATGGATGCTGGTGCTGAAGGCACTACAGCCATTTGGTCTACTTTCCAGGCAGGTGGAGATTATAGTTTTATGAACGCCTTTCTGGGATTCATTCCAGGTTCAGTAGGCGAAACTTCAGCGTTAGCATGTTTGCTTGGAGCGGGTATTCTCCTCTTCACTGGTATTGGTAGCTGGAGGATTATGCTTTCCATGTTATTTGGTGGTTTGGTAATGGGAGCCATCTTCAACCTTTGGGGTGATAACATGTTTATGGAAGTCCCACCACACCACCAATTGGTAATTGGCGGATTTATGTTCGGTATGGTCTTTATGGCTACTGATCCCGTTACCGCTTCCCAAACCAATACAGGTAAATGGATTTATGGTTTTGGATGTGGCTTTTTCGGGATCATGATTCGGGTGTTCAACCCAGCGTATCCGGAAGGCATCATGCTGGCCATTCTCTTTATGAATGTAATGGCTCCGTTCATTGATCACTACGTGGTGCAAGCCAACATCAATCGCCGACTCAAACGTCTCAAAGTCGCTTAACTTCTGAAAGACAACGACCATGGCTATTAATAAAAACAGCAACACATTCACCTTCCTGTTCGCCACAGGTTTGGTGGTGGTATTTGGTTCCTTGCTTGCCATTGCGGCCGAAGGGCTCAAGCCCTTTCAAAAGGAAAACCTGCGGCAGAAGAAAATGCTTGACATTCTCACTTCCATGGGCATAGAGGCCGAACGCTCTCAGGCACCTGAGTTGTTCCAAACCTATAACAAACAGCGTATTCTACTCTCAAGCACAGGAGAGGTAATTAGCTCTTTGGAAGGTGATATTGATCCGTTAAACGCAGAAGATGCTTTTAACGTTGACATTAAAAAAGAATACAGAAATTTCCGGGGAGATGACGCCTCCAAACGTCGTTATCCCATGTTTATGTTCGAAAAAGAAGGAGAAACCCTCTACGTTGTACCCATGGTAGGCACAGGCTTGTGGGGACCAATTTGGGGCTTTATGGCGCTAAAAGATGACCTTAACACCGTATATGGTGCCACCTTCGATCACAAAACCGAAACCCCTGGGTTAGGGGCAGAAATTCGCACCCCACAATTCCATGCACAGTTTCCTGGAGAAATGATCTACAACACCAACGGTGATTTCGTCTCCATTGAGGTAACGAAAGGTGCCAGCGGCCCTGATAACAAGCATGCAGTTGACGGAATCACCGGAGGAACCATCACCAGTGACGGTGTGGATGAAATGATCCGGCGTACGCTGACGGTTTACCAACCTTATTTTGAATCGCAAAAATCACTCTCTTCCTTATGAGCACTGAAGCACCAGTAGTAGAAGAGAAGAAAGTAAAAGCGCCCTCAGAGCCGCTCTTCTCCAAGAAAAACCGGAAACTACTTTCCGACCCAATGGATGACCAAAACCCGATTACCGTTCAGGTACTCGGAATTTGCTCCGCTCTCGCGATTACTGTTCAGGTAAAACAAGCGGTAGTAATGTCTTTATCCGTATTGGCGGTAATGGTTTTTGGCAACATGATCATCTCCTTGATGCGCAACATGATTCCCGATCGAATTCGAATCATTGTTCAGTTGGTGGTAGTGGCATCGCTCGTAATTCTTGTAGATCAGGTCTTGAAGGCTTTTGCTTTTGAGGTGAGTCAGGCCCTTTCCGTATTCGTGGGATTGATCATTACCAATTGCATCATCATGGGGCGTTTGGAAGCATTTGCTCTTGGAAACAAAGTATGGCCTTCCGTCCTTGATGGGTTAGGCAACGCTGCTGCTTATGGTGTGATTCTTATCCTGGTGTCGGTAGTTCGTGAGCTCTTTGGATCTGGAAAATTGTTTGGCTTCGAATTGTTTGGCAATGCCACTGAAGGTACCGGGCTGTACGCCATTGGATACATGAACAACAACCTGATGATTTTGCCTCCGATGGCACTCATAACGGTCGGTGTCATTATTTGGATCCAGCGCAGCCGCAACCGAAAACTGATCGAAGAGAACTAAATCAACATTCATCATCCCCAACAGTAACATCTAATCATGGGTTACGCTGATATTTTTCTAAAAGCCATTTTTGTCGAGAACATGATCTTTGCCTACTTCTTGGGCATGTGTTCTTACCTGGCGGTTTCCAAAACTGTGAAAACAGGTATGGGACTTGGTTTGGCCGTGATCTTTGTACTCGGCATCACCGTTCCTATTAACTACTTACTTGAAAACTACGTTTTGAAAGAAGGGGCACTCGATTGGTTAGATACCAGTTTTGCCACCCTCGATTTGAGCTTTCTAAGCTTTATTATGTTCATTGCGGTCATTGCATCCATGGTACAGTTGGTAGAGATGATCGTTGAAAAATTCGCTCCAGCGCTGTATGGTGCACTGGGAATTTTCCTCCCTTTGATTGCAGTAAACTGTTCCATTTTAGGTGGAGCGTTGTTCATGCAGGAGCGTCAATACGCTAATATTGGTGAAGCCACCATTTTTGGATTGGGATCAGGAGTAGGTTGGTGGTTGGCCATTGTGGCCATCGCAGCCATCCGCGAAAAAATTCGCTACTCTCACGTGCCTGAACCATTGAGAGGGCTGGGGATTACTTTCATCATCACCGGATTGATGGGAATTGCCTTTATGAGCTTTATGGGTATATAATAGAAGGATAATTAGAAGAATCTAATAAGCGAGAGAAAATGGGAATTACAATTGGACTTACTATTGGGGTCTTCCTGCTGTTTTTGACCATGCTGGTGGCCCTGATCTTGTTTGCTAAAGCCAAACTGTCCCCCTCAGGACTGGTAAAAGTGACAATTAACGGAGAAAAGACGATTGAGGTAGAAGCTGGGAGCACGATTCTTTCAACATTAGGAAACAACAAAATTTTCCTGCCCTCCGCATGCGGTGGAGGTGGTACTTGTGCCATGTGTAAGTGCCAGGTGCGTTCCGGCGGTGGAGAAATTCTTCCTACCGAAAAACCTTACTTCTCCCGGAAAGAGATTGCCGACGATTGGCGGCTGGGATGCCAGGTGAAGATCAAAGAGGACATGGAAATTCAAATTCCTGAAGAAATCTTTGGTATCAAGAAATGGGAATGTGAAGTAATTGAAAACTACAATGTAGCTACCTTCATCAAAGCCTTCACGGTTAAACTTCCCGAAGGTGAAAATCTCGACTTTGAAGCAGGTGGATACATCCAGGTAGATGTGCCACCAATTGAAGTCAATTACAAAGACATTGACATCGCTCCCCATCCCGATGATCCTGCCGGACCTGATAAGTTCAAAGAGGACTGGGACAATTTCAACTTGTGGGACTTGAAGATGAAAAATGATGAGGAAATTTTCCGTGCTTATTCGATGGCCAACCACCCGGCCGAGGGTAACATTATCATGTTGACCATTCGTATCGCTACTCCACCATGGGATCGCGCTAAGAACGCTTGGATGGACGTGAATCCTGGTATTTGTTCCTCGTTCGTATTTGGATGCAAGCCGGGTGATAAAGTAACTATTTCGGGCCCTTACGGAGAGTTCTTCATCAAAGAAACCGATGCAGAGATGATCTACATTGGTGGTGGTGCTGGTATGGCCCCGATGCGCTCACATTTGTTCCACCTCTTCCACACCTTGAAGACCAAACGTAAGGTTACTTACTGGTATGGTGGTCGCTCTAAGCGAGAGCTTTTCTATCTGGAAGATTTCCGTAAAATAGAACGAGAGTTTCCCAACTTCCAGTTCGAAGTGGTGCTCTCTGATCCTATGCCAGAAGACAACTGGACGGAGAAAAAAGATATGGACGACAAAGAAGGTGATGGATTTCTCGGTTTTGTACACAACGCGGTGATCGATCATCAGTTGAAAAAACACGATGCGCCAGAAGAAGTAGAATTCTATTTCTGCGGTCCACCACTCATGAACCAGGCGGTTTTGAAAATGGTTGATGACTGGGGAGTACCTCCCGAAAATGTTTCTTTTGACGACTTTGGTGGATAATGATCGACCAACAAGACATTATAAGCCGTTCGCAGTTTTGCGAGCGGCTTTTTTACTTTATAGGATGAATACATCACGCTTTTTTACTGCCATCATTGGATTGATTTTACTCTTTTCTGCCTGCCAGAACACTCCTGAAAAAGTAAACACGGGCTACTTACACATCCGGGGCGCTGCACAAGGCACTTCCTATTCCATTAAGTACAAAGACCCCACGGGTAGAAACATTCGGGCAGCACTCGATTCCATCTACGCCGAGATGGATCAATCCATTTCCAATTACAAAGCAGGTAGCCTCATCCAACAAGTGAATGACGCCGATTCCATGCATAAGATCGACCATCATTTCCTAACCATGCTGCAGCGTTCGCAATGGGCCTACGAGTTGAGTGAAGGTGCATTCGATCCCACCATTTGGCCTTTGATGCAATTCTGGGGTTTTGGGGGAGAAGGAATAAAAGAAGTCGATAGCATAGATTCTGTGGCCTTGGATTCGGTGCTTCAAATGGTAGGATTCAACAAAGTGCGCCTCTTTGATGGCAAGCGCCAGTTGAGTATTCGTGAGGCTATGTATAGTTCTTACCGCCCTGATTACTGGACCATTTTAAAAGATCATCCCGACCTCCAATTGGATTTTAATGCCTTAGGTCAAGGCTATACGGTAGACATAATTGCTGCGTATTTAGATGGGTTGACTATTACAGATTATATGATTGAGCTGGGCGGTGAAGTACGGGTCAAAGGCAAAAACCCTTTTGGTAACCCCTGGACCACTGGTATTGTAAAGCCGGTAGAAGACAAGCTGGCAAAGGACCAAATGGCCGTTTTGCCCTTGGACAATCAATCGATCACAACCTCTGGCAACTACCGCAAATTTTACCAAAAAGATGGCCAGAAGGTAGCCCATACCATTAATCCTAAAACCGGTTCTACTTCGCAGCACAACTTATTGAGCGCAACGGTTGTAGCCCCTGATTGTACCATGGCGGATGCGCTATCCACTGTATGTATGGTTTTAGGTATGGAGAAGGCTCGTGAGTTGGTTGAGCCCATTGAAGGAGTATCGTTGTTCTTAGTGTATGCCGAGGAAGATGGTTCGATGGCAACTTATACTTCACCAGAGATTGAAGGAAGTCTTAAGATAGAGACGGAAGAACAGTAGGGGAGAAAGTCTATTGATTTTTGCACTGCTCACTCGGACGAGCACCGCAGATACCACAGGAAGCCCCCTCTTCTTGAAGAAGCGGATTGTTGCTGGCACAAGTACCTGCAAATTTACCTTCCTTTTTGACTAATATCTTAATGGCAATCCCGGCAAACGCCAAAGCCATCATTCCAATTGCTAACAACACTACTTTCATCCCGTGGAACTTTGTACAAATATACTACAAATCAGCGGGGTAAAAGTTTTCCATTATCATCAATAAAGGTCTCTATTTCATTAGGCGATCCTGAATAGAAAACGTTCCCAATATCCTCGATGCGAACCGAAAGCCGATCAAGGGCATGCACATAAATATCACCAATACCAGTATGTGAAACGGTTACTACTCTACCAGGAAAATTTTCCAGTTCCATGAACCCGTTGCTGGCAGAATAAGCAAACAACTCATCGGTAGCGCCAAATATTTGAAGTCGGCTAATGCCGGTGTGTTGCCGAATAAAACTTTTGTCGGTTTGCAACAGTAGGGTGATGTCTCCTCCGCCCACCCAATGATCAAGGTCGAATACTGGTGTACGAAGGGTATCAGCGCAGCTTATGGCTTCACTACCATTGTGTCCTACTTTCTTCAATTCTACCGTGTGTACGTAAACCGTAGGATGTTTGGAAAGGTCTCGCACCCAATTGCAGCGGTTGTTGTTGCGCAGCACCAGGGTAGAATCTTCCACCGAAGTTTCCACTTGATCGATCAATTGCTCCCAGGCAACTACCCTCACCTGATATAAGGTGTCGGGAACCAATACTACCCGAACATCGTCGTAAACATCCAGCTGGTGAAAGGCACTTAGGCTCCGGGTGACTTCCGTTTCAGAACCGCTGCCCTTAAAACAGTCCCACCTGGCCTCTTTGCTGCACCCCATGAGTAACAAAACAGAGCAAACAACCGCTATGGAGGAAGTAATTTTCATGGTGTTTTCCAACGATATCCGACACCCAATTCGATATAATCGGCAACGAACAAATGCGACTTTAAAGTGAGGCTGCTTACGAGATAGTCGTTCCAGTAGTACCGGGTGCCAATCCGGTTGTAGATAAAGCCATCTTCTTTGTAACCGGTACGTAAATAGCCACCAATACAAAAGTTGATATCCATTTTTCCAAGAAAGAGATGGTATCCAGCAGTGAGCCCCGATTGGAAAAGGTCCAGATCATTGTCTACTTCTTCTCCAAGACTACGAAACTGAGGCCGTATGGCGGTGTTGTAGATCGCATCTAAACCAATGGCCACCATCGCCTTTTCAGAATACCTGCGGCCCAATTCTCCGCTAAAGGTATAGACGAAGTAGCTTTTAGGGTCGGAAAGGCTCACTTGTTTGTTGCCAACCAGCAATGCAAACATCGATTCGTAACGGTGCTTGGGAGGAGATTTTTCCCACTTTGGGGGCTGCTCTTCCGCAGGACCAAAACGGTAGCCCAAACCAGCATGAAGCCCAGCGGTATTGATGCCCAAATTGGGCTTTCTGGCCGAACCATTGGAAAAGTGAATAAAACTTAGGCCCGTGCGCAGTTGCAAGCCGTCATAAAGCGGTATTTCCAATTCTGCCAGCGATCCAATGGCAGCATTGAAATGCGAACCAATCGCGATGTTTTGAAAATTATCGATGCGTTCGTAAGTCTTTGATACGTAGGTAATGCCCCACCCAATCTGATAGCTCAGGATCAACTTTTTCCGAGACAGCACCGGAAATTGAAAATAGGGGTAAAGCCCGGTAGAGCGCCCCAATTCTTCATCGTTTCCTAAGTATAAATGGTAGAGTGAAACACCAATTCGAGGATTGCGAAATTGTTGGTGCCAGGGGCGCTTGCCGTTGGTGACCCACTCAAAATTGATGACACCGGCCCGTGCTCCATCTTGAATGAGGTGGCGCATCGATTTGCGGTGAGGAATAGCATAAGCATGCAAATACCGCCCGGAGAGGTAAAAGGTATTGGATGCACTATTTTCCTGCCCTTTTCCCGAAAGGGGCCAAAAAAGGACCAAACACCACCAACACCACAGGACACTCTTCCAACTCATGGGCGCTAAAAATAACGAAAATAAGCCCTGGAAAGAGAGACGCTTCCCCTTGCATTTGGCCTATTTTTGCGCATTATGGAAGAAAAACTTGCTGCCTTCGAACGCCTCTTAAACATCATGGACGAGTTGCGTGAGCAATGTCCATGGGATCGCAAACAGACCTTGGAAAGCTTGCGGTACCTTACCATTGAAGAGACCTACGAACTGTCGGATGCTATTTTAGATGGTGATTTGGAAGAAGTGAAAAAGGAGTTGGGCGACCTCCTGCTGCACATGGTTTTCTATGCTAAGATCGCCTCTGAGAAAAAAGCGTTCGACATTGCCGATGTGCTCCATGGCATTTGCGATAAGCTGGTGCACCGACACCCGCACATTTACGGAGATGTGGAAGCAGCTACCGAAGAAGAGGTAAAAGCCAATTGGGAGCAGCTGAAGTTAAAAGAAGGCAAAAAATCGGTTTTGGAAGGCGTGCCCAAAAGCCTGCCCGCTCTGGTAAAAGCCAACCGCATTCAGGAAAAAGTGAGAGGGGTAGGCTTTGATTGGGAAGAAACGCATCAGGTGTGGGACAAACTGCAAGAAGAGCTTGGTGAATTAAAAACCGAGGTAGAAGCCGAAGCGGCCCCCGCAAGAATAGAATCAGAATTTGGCGATGTGCTGTTCTCAATGATTAACTACGCGCGCTTTATTGGAGTAAACCCGGAAGACGCACTGGAACGCACCAACAAAAAATTCATTCAGCGCTTTCAATACCTGGAATCAAAATCCAAAGCGGATGGTAAAACCCTGCAAGACATGACCCTTGAAGAAATGGATGTTTATTGGGAAGAAGCCAAAAAACTAAACTCAGAACTTACTTGAGGTTTCTTTTTTTCTTTTCCAGGGAACCATGCGAAGGTGGTCCGTTCGTCGGTTAACCCAATAGCTGAAGCGACCAATGCCGTAGCCCAGTAAGCTGCCAATCACTACATCAGAAGCCCAGTGCTCACCCTGGGTAACTCTGGAGAGAGCTACTATTCCCGCCAGCGAATAACAAGTGGCACCTACCCATTTTTTATTTTGGTAACTCCTCGTCATATAGCTGGCCATGCTCCAAGCCATGGCCGAATGAGCCGAAGGAAAAGCCCTTTTCGGACCACTTGGGTCTTCGATAAGATCAGACCAAGACCGAGGCAAGAACTGCCATTCCTGTGCATTGCTGGTAAGGGTAGGTCGACTGCGGCCGGTTAATGCCTTAAAGAGGTAGCTGGAAATGAGACTGTGGCCTACACACTGCCCCAAAATAAGGCCGTGCCTGCGCATTTTCGGACGTTGTCTCCAACTGCCGTAAACGTAGAGTAAAGTTGGTACCCCAAGTACCAGTGGAAAGCCACCCCCAATGGTTATGCCTTCACTCAGGTTGCGGAGGGTAGCCCGAGAAGCTATCCATGTTGAAGTTTCGCGTTCTATTGACGCATCGAAGGCATAAGAAAGTGCGAAGGCACTCCCAGCCATTAAAGTGTAGGTTGAGGTAGCTTTTAAGTCTTTGAAAGGATGAACATAAAGCTTGAGATGATGGTCAAGAAAAACCCTTCCCACCCACGTCTTAGGATAAGGTTGGCGGATTAGTGGAGCTTGTGCCCCTAAGTCCAAGCTTAGGATTACAAGGAAGAGGAGAACAACCCCTACCCTTATTGGTTTAATAAATAAGTGATTGATAAACATCCGTTTGAGATCGGGACTCAAGAAGCTAATTTTGTCTATCGATTCGTTAGAATCTGCAAATCAAAGTAAAAAATCTAACCTAAATAGAAAGGACCAACATGGCAGTAGTAGAAGCCACCGACCAGGAATTCAAACAAATGCTGGCGGACAACGAAAAGGTAATTGTAAAATATTATGCAGGTTGGTGCGGTAACTGTAAGCTTTTCGCTCCCAAATACCGTCGACTCTCTGGCGATGATCGGTTTGAAGGAGTTACCTTCCTGGATGTGAACGCGGAACACAACGAAGTAGCACGCCAAATGGCAGGAGTGAACAACCTACCGTTTTTTGCCACCTTCAAAAATGGAGAGTTGGTAGAAGGGCAAGCCACCTCCAAAGAAGATTCTGTGGTAAACCTGCTCAACAACCTGAACTAAGATGAAGATCCCGGCGATAAAAAAACTGGTAGAAACTGCCAACCTTAGCGAACTCAAAACGGCCGAGGCGGCATTGCTGGAAGAGCTAACACCAGCCATTGAAGTTGGCGGAGAGGATGAAGGAGAGCAGTTGACCCACGTGTTGGCGGCCATCTACATCCTTGAAGAAGTAGAAGCCAAACAAATTGATGTTAAAGTCGCCTTGCGTGATTACATAGGCCGGGTGAGAAGCTCCATTACCTGACCAAGTGTTGAATTGATTTGAAAGCTCCTGTCGAAGGTTCGGCAGGAGCTTTTTTTATGCCTGGCAGGTAGTTATCGAAATAAAAAAAGCCCGCTATGCTCAAAGCATAGCGGGCTTGTTAAGTTTTTCTTACTCCTACTTAGTGTGTAGACAGGTAGGAGGCAACACCATCGAAGGTGGCGTTCATGGCGTCTTTTCCAGACTCCCAGTTGGCCGGGCAAACTTCACCGTGTTTCTCAACATGTTGCAAAGCGTCCAGCATCCGCAGAGCTTCATCTACGTTACGTCCCAAAGGCAGGTTGTTCACCAGTTGGTGTTGTACCACACCTTCTCCGTCAATCAAAAACAATCCACGATAAGCAATCATCGGACCATTGGCTACGTACTCACCTTCATCGTTCACATCGTAGTCTCCGGCAAGCACACCGTAGTTCATCGAAATGGTTTTGGAGGTATCGGCAACGATGGGGTAGGTGATACCTTGGATACCACCGTCATCTTTACTCATTTGCAGCCATCCCCAGTGCGACTCCTCGGTGTCGGTGGAGCACGCTACAATCTCACAATTGCGACTTTTGAACTCTTCCAGCTTTTCTTGGAATGCGTGGAGCTCGGTTGGGCAAACGAAGGTGAAATCTTTCGGATAGAAGAAAAAGATCACGTGTTTTCCTTTGTATTGTTCTAAGGAAAAGCTTTCAACGATTTCTTCTCCGTTGATCACGGCACCAGCTTCGAAATGTGGGGCCTTTTTACCTACTAATACAGACATTGTTATTTGTTGTTTAAAGTTACTTCCCAACGGTTTTTATATGGGAAATAGATGAATTCAAATTCCTTGATTTTGAGCAATCAAAGGTATCGAATCTCCAACCATTGGAAAAATGGATAGCCCCACCCAAAAATCTGGTTATTGGGTCAAATAAGCAATTAGGATTCCAAATATGATAACTCCGAACTTGTAGCGATTGAACAAATGGTTTTCGTTGCTTTCGAACAGAATGGTAGTGGAAATGTGCAACAGAATTCCCAAAACAACCCCTAAAATCAGCGCTGGATAATGCGCTACATCGCGAATGAAATGTTCGCCTAAAAAATGGCTTAACGCAGTGCCCAAGGGCATCATGGCGGCAAACACCAGTAACCAAAGCACCGCCCGCCATTTCGACAGCCCCGATTGCAGCAGTAAAGCCATGAGTACAACGGCAACAGGTATTTTGTGCAGAATAATGCCCAACAAAAGACTGTTGCCGTGGCTGTGCCCATCCCCACCCGCGTGGTGATGGTCGTGTAGTGGCATACCTTCCAGAAAAGAGTGCAAACAAAGGCTTATAAAAATTGCGTAAGGGAAGCGCTTGGATTTTTCGTGTAAGTGTACGTGCCCGTGTTCAATTCCACCCGAAAAGTAGTCGAGAAACAGCTGTATGAAGAACCCGGTAAGTATGTAAATACCTGCTTTGGGTCCGGCTTGATCGTATACCTCTGGCAATAGATGAAGTACTGAAATACCAAAAAGGTAAGCACCACTAAAAGCAAGGAGCAATTTTAGCCATCGCGCATTCTGTAGGTTGAAAAAGAGAACGGCACATCCACTGGAAACCACCAGCAGGGTAAGAAGAATGTAAAGGTGTAGACTCAATTTAGGTGGGTTGGACTACCAGAATTAACCGGTCGGAAGTTGCTTCTTGATAGGAGCCAAGTGTATAATCACCAAATATATGCAAGATTCGAAAACCACTTTCTTGAAACAAGCGCTCAAATTCTGCAAGGGTAAAAGCAGTTACGTTTTCCTGGAAAGTGTAGGACCGCCCCCGATCTTTGAATTCGATCGTTTTTACGATCTGTTGACCGTTCCATCTTTTAGACGTGTGAAAAATAATGTCTTCCCGCACCACACGTGCCTCGTGTGGAATGTGCTTTTTTACCCAATGAGCATTAAAAAAGTCGAGAATGAAACAGCCATCAGTCACCAGGTTTTCGCGAACCGCCTTGAGAACCTTGAGGTTATCAGCAGGATCATCGAAATAACCAAAGCTGGTGAAAAGATTAAACACCATTTCGAAGCCTTGAGGTCGGAAAACCTCGCGCATATCGTGCACCTGAAAATCGAGTCCGGTTTTCAGATGTTGCTGTGCAAAAGCGATGCTTTGTTGAGAAAGGTCTACTCCGGTGGTGTTGTAGCCCAGCTGATGTAAAAAAATGGAGTGCCTTCCACGGCCACAGGCGAGATCTAGAAATCTCGCCTGTGGGGAAGGTTGTATAAAATCAATCAGGTGCCTGATGAATTGCCGTGCCTCCGCTTCATCTCGATTGGCATAAAGCAAGTGATAGTAAGGGGTATCGAACCACGTGGCATACCACGCGGCACCTCTTTCCAGGGGATGGCTCATCGGGCCTGATGTTCAATCAATATTAATTGGTAGTTCCGTCAACCGGAGCATCCATAGAAGCCTCTTCCTTTTTCGGAGGGTCTTTTACCAAAGTCATTTCCTCTACAAGGTGTCCGGCTCCGGCAAATTTGTCCACTACAAAAAGCACGTAGCGAATATCCACCACGATGCAACGTTGCAACTTTTGCTCAAAGGCAATGTCGCCACTCATTGCTTCCCAGTTCCCATCGAACGCACAACCGATCAATTGACCTTTGCCGTTGATTACCGGGCTACCAGAGTTTCCACCAGTAATGTCGTTGTTGGTGATGAAGCAAACCGGCATTTCACCGTTTACGCCGTATTGTCCGTAATCTTTAGCCGCATACAAGTCCTTGAGTTTTTGAGGTACCACAAACTCATCGTTGTTGGGGTCTTCTTTCTCCATCACACCCGCCAGGGTAGTGAAGTAGTTGTAATAAACCGCATCTGCAGGATAGTAATCCAACACCTGACCGTAGGTCAAGCGCATAGAAGAATTTGCATTCGGATAGTACTTTTTGTTCGGATTCATTTCTCGCAATCCAGCAACGTACAAACGATTTCCTTTGTCGAGGTTGGTGTAGTATCCGCTCAAAGTAGGACGAATGTTGCTCAGGTAGTGGTTGAAGAAAGAGGCAAACATCTGATAAGCCGGATCCTTATCCAACACCTTTTTGGATGGCTTTTCTAAGAAAGCATTCAAACGCTCCTCAGAAGCAAAAACAGACTTGGCAAAAACGTAGTCGGTCCACTTCTTGTAATCGCCTTTAAACTTGCCTTTAATCTGCTTATTCATTACTTCAGGCTGCATCTTGGCCACCAGGTCTTCCCCGTAGAAACGCAACAAAGCCGCAGTAACTTTACGATCAGTGGGCATGTTGTAGTTTTTCCAGTGTTTGGCAGCCTGGGCTTTTAGCGCTTTCACCGCCCCATCCAATTTTAATGGATCAACATCGTCCTTGGAAAGTACCCGCTTCAAGGAGGAAGCACGGTAGCAAAGCAACATGATCTCCGAACCGAACACACATTCGTTCAAATAGGTACGAGCAAGGCTGTAATCGCCCATTTCTTTGTAGGAATTGGCAATTAGATCGATGGCTTCACCGTACATTTCCTTGCGCTTGTTGTCGGCATTTACCCAACTTTGAAACGCATCTTCTTCTGCCTTCTTTTTGTCGTATACCTTCAGGCGTTTCAAGCCACGGGTTTGCCCCTTGAAGTACTTGTAGTAATTGCTTACACCTGCGTATTTTGAAGCGTATTTGATCCGGGTTTCATCGCTGGCGTTCATGTCTTCTTTCATCAAGGCCAAACGCTGCTCGCGAATTTTAACGGTCGCCGGTTGGGTCAACTCAATGGCTTCTTTTACGCCATAAGAGGTGAGGTAGCGGTCGGTGCTTCCGGGATAACCCATAACCATGGCGTAATCGCCCTCTTTCACTCCATTCATCGAGATGGGCAAGTGGTGACGTGGCTTCAGGGGCACATTGTCCGCTGAATAATCGGCTGGTTTTCCGTCAGGGCCTGCATATACCCGCAACATGGAAAAATCGCCGGTATGACGGGGCCACATCCAGTTGTCGGTGTCGCCACCATATTTTCCGATAGAAGAGGGAGGAGCCGCTACAAGGCGTACATCGCGAAAGGTTTCGTATACAAACAGATAGTATTCGTTGCCTTCAAAGAAACTCTTGACGGTGGCATTGTAATCCGTGTCTTTCGTTGCAGCTTCTCTGATATCTTTCGACTTTTGTGCAATCATTTTGGCACGGTCGTCCTCAGAAGTATTGGCATTGATGCCTTCCAGCACCTGCTTGGTAACGTCTTCCATCCGGATCAGAAAACCGGCGGTCATTCCGTTGGCAGGCAACTCTTGCTTGCGGTTCATGGCGAAAAAGCCATCCGTAAGGTAGTCGTGATCTACCGAGCTGTTGTCTTGAATCGCGCCAAAAGCGCAGTGGTGATTGGTGAGCATCAGTCCTTGACCAGAGATCATTTCTGCTGTACAAGAACCACCACTCAACATCACGATGGCGTCTTTTAATGAACTATTGTTAATGCTGTAGATTTCTTCAGCCGTTAATTGTAGCCCTTTCTTCTGCATGTCCTGGTAGTTCAGGCGCTGTACAAACATGGGCAGCCACATGCCCTCGTCAGCCCGCGAAACCCCTGGGAAAAGTAAGGCGCAAACCGTAAGGCAAAGAATAACTCTTTTGAGCATAATACGTTGATTTTTAAATGCTTGAGGAGGTGTTTAGATTAGTGTGAGCCACAAATTTATGAATTCCGCCCAATGCGCTCTGCATATAATGTCAAACGGTTCAATGGCTTTATGTGTGGAATGCCTTTTAAATGCATGGGATTGTGTTAGTTTTGAAGTGCTTCGATGGCAGAAAAAGGAAACAAACACTGTGATTCAACGTAATGAAGGGCATGTTTAAACAAACGGTAGGCAGTTGCCTTCTGATAGGTCTGCTGGTATTTTCCGCTTGTAAGAAAACGGAGATTGATCGAGAAATGCAATCCGCACAAGACTTACATCTCGCAGAAACGGTTTGTAATCAAATCATTGCCATTGCTCTGGCCGAAGCCCACGCTGAACCATTGGTGAACAATCGAACCGATTCGACCGATAGCAACCGCCTGGCAGTGGATTGCGCCAGCAAAGGTTTGTTCGGTCAGGTAGCAAATTTTCCCGGAGGAACCGTCACCTTATCCCTCGATTACAATGGGGTAGCCTGCGCTGACATTGATAACAAAGCCCGGCAAGGAAACCTTTCCTTAGTCTTTACCAATAATTATTGGTCCAATCGAAATGCCTCCTTCGTGGCCAGCCCCTCCGGATACTTTGACGAAACCGTTATGGTGAATGGCAACTTCAATTTTCGACACGTAGGAACTGACACCTTCGAAGTAACATTGGAGTTTGGAAAAATTACCGGGAGCGGATTTTCGTTCGCCTACACCTTCTCCAAGCAAGTTTATTGGACCCAAGGCTCCGATACTGATGCTAATCTTACCGATGATGTATTTGTAATGGAGGGTAGCTTTGAAGGTACCAATCGAAATGGCCGCAGTTTTACCGGAGCTATCGAAACTCCTATTGTTTGGGAAACAGTTTGCGGATATTCGAAAATCGGAGAGGTGACCATTGTACCGTCCGCATTGGCCGCCAGAAAAGTGATTTATAGAACAAATTGCATGAATACTGCCACATTGAACCTACATGGGGAGGATTCGGCCCTCAGTCTTAAATGATTTCTTGTAATTTTATCTTACTTTAGGCTCATTATCGGAATCCTGTTGGAAGATTCTGATGGCTTTCAATGTATACTTCTATTTGCCAGAAACTCACCAATTTTCAAATAAGTATAGCCGATGATAGACATCCACGATTTCTACGATGAAATGGAGCGGGAAAACATTATGCTTTCCTTCAAAGGTGAAGTCACCTCGGAACTACTGACCTCCATATTACAAATCATGGAATCGAAGTTGGACAACATTTCCGAAGCACCTAAGGTGAAGCGGAAAGTGTTCAACGTGTTGGTAGAATGTTTACAAAACCTGTATCATCATATGGATGAGTCGCCGGTAGCTTCTACCGAAGATGGCAACTCCAAACGCAAAGCCGTGTTTATGATTGGTAAAACCGGAGAAGGATATCGCATCATCTCCGGCAACTACATGCACACCGAAAACGTGAGTCCCTTACAAGGACGTCTCGATGAAATTAATTCCCTCGATCGTGATGGCTTGAAAGCCTTATACAAACAAGTCCTAAACAATGGACAAGTTTCGGAGAAAGGGGGAGGAGGGCTCGGAATGATCGACATCGCTCGAAAGTCGGGTCATCCGCTGGCGTATAATTTTACCGAAGTCAACGAAAAGCTTTCATTCTTTACACTGAACATACTAATTTCCTAATTCAACATAAACAGATGGATACGATTCATATCGAAGGAACTCCTAAAACACCCACCATCAATTTTAACCCCGAAAACGGGTTGTTGGAGATTCAGGGACGTTCCATTCCGGAAAACGCAGTCGATTTTTACAAGCCAGTGGTAGATTGGCTGACCGAATACGCTCAAAGCCCTGTTGGTCAGACGGTAATGAATATTCAGTTAGAATATTTCAATACCTCCTCCTCTAAGTGCATCCTCGATGTGCTGAAAAAACTGGAGGTGATCAACAATCAAAGTAGCGGTTCTGTGAAAGTACGGTGGCACTACGAAGAAGACGACGAAGACATGCTGGAAGCAGGTGAGGATTACGAAGCCATCATCGATGTGTCTTTCGAGATGATCGAGGTAGAGGAAGAGTAATTCACTTTCCAATCCAAAGAATCAAAAGGCGATTTCCAAAAGGAACTCGCCTTTTTTGTTGCTGCTTTCTATCAATGAATAAAAAAAAGAAAGTTGTGATGGAGTGATGGAAAGTCCCAAGTTAGCTTAATACTCCTGCTGGAACTCTAATTATTTCTTAGCAAGCCCCTTTATCATTCCACCTAATTTACCAGTCAGATTGAGAAACTTGCGTAAGCTTTCGAAATAAAGGGTCACCATCAATAGCACTGATATGGACCATACCACCAAAAAGTTTACCCAATAGGTATCGTAGTATAAACCCATAAACTTCTTTCGAGGAGCATAAAAATGTGCTCTGAATCCGTCAGGGTCAAGGTAGATCGGGTCTGCCCTTTGAATGAGCTCGCCGTTGGCCTCAGAGATTTGATTCACTTCAGTTTTGTTAGAAACCAGATCGCTGAGGCTTTCATTAGTATAGTTGTTTTTTGCCTCCCGATAAGCTTCTCGACTGGCTTCATCGGCGGTACTTTCCCGTACCAACTCATCTTTGAGGTTGCTGTTGGTGTTGTATTGGGCAATATACACCTTGTTGATTTTCTTCAAGAACTTTTTGGTGGAATTGAGCACCTCCTTCGAAATCGATTCGCGGTCGAGTTTCGCTAAAAATTCAGGATGTTCCCACCCAAGGTACTGAAGCTCTTTGATCAGCTCATTGCGCAGCAAGGTCAGGTTTTCGGTAATTTGTTCCTGTTTTTCTTCGTTTTTCAGGTTGTTTTCAACGTTGCCTACTTTGCCTTGTAAGACCGGCACCCAAAAGTTCTTCTTAAAAGAGGCAACGCTCATTTCCTTGTTGTAAGGATAGAAGCGGGTCTCGAATTCGTTGTTTTTAAACTGGTTGACTACCAAACCCTCAAACGCCCAACGAGAAGTCATTACCTCACCGATAAAAGGCACGTTTTTTTGAGTAGTCATCGTTGGGTTCAGCTTCTCAAACTTCACAATAACCCCACTGAAGAGCAGCTGGGGAATGATGAGAAACGGAATGAGAATATAAATAGTAACTGCTGAATTAAAGCTCGCCGAGATGTTCAGCCCAAGAATGTTGGCAAAACAAGCCGTGGTAAACAGCATTAGCCAATAGTCGAAGAACAACCCTATCTCCAAAATCGCATTACCAATCAGCACAAACGAAAGGGTTTGAATGGCCGAAATGGTAAACATGATCAGAATCTTCGACATCAGATAGCTGCCTTTACTCAAGTTGAGGAAAGACTCCCGTTTGCGAATTTTCTGATCTTTTATAATCTCCTCTGCACTCACACTTAATCCGAGGAAAAGTGCAACAATAACCGCTATAAAGATGTAAGCCGGAATGTTCTCATTGTTGAACAACAGGTACTCGTTGCCTTCATCCGTCGAAATGTTCCAATATTTTAGGAAGAAGGAAAGCACAAAGGCCAAAATCGGAGCTTCCAACAAGTTGATCAGCATGTACTGCTGATTGGAGATTTTGGAAAGTAAATCACGCAAAACAAACACCTGTAGTTGGCGCAACTTATTGGGAATCTTGAAGGAAATTTTAGGCAGTGATGGTGCCGACTGAGTAAGTTTTAGCGTTTGATCAAAACGATTCAGGTAGTACTTATTCCACTCTTTCGGAGAGATTTTACGATCTGTTGTAGCGTTTCCATATTCGTCCAACACCTTCGTTTCGATGATGTTGAAGATTTGCTCCGGATTCACATTACCACAGGTCGCACACTCGCTGCTTTGTGTAATTGCTTGATTTACAGCGGTCTTGAAGTATTGGATACCATCGAGTGGGTTGCCATAATAAATGGGATATCCACCAGTGTCCATGATCAGCAGCTTGTCAAACATCTTAAAAATGTCTGACGATGGCTGGTGGATCACCACAAAGATCAGCTTGCCTTTCAGCGCCAATTCTTTGAGGAGGTCCATGATGTTTTCCGAATCTCTTGAGGAAAGACCGGAAGTCGGTTCATCTACAAACAAAACAGCGGGTTCCCGCATCAATTCCAAGGCAATGTTGAGGCGCTTACGCTGACCACCCGAAATGGTCTTATCCAGCGGGTTGCCTACCTTCAAATCCTTGGTTTCGAACAATCCAAGCACATTCAGCAGGTCCTCAACAGTCTTATTGATCTGCTCGTCATTGTAATCGGCAAAGCAGAGTTTTGCATTCAGGGCAAGGTTCTGGAAAACGGTGAGGTCTTCCAACAGCAAGTCATCTTGCGAAATATACCCGATCATACCTTCCACAGCATCCTTCTCCGAATGGATGTTGCGTCCGTTGATCAATACCCCACCAGTGGTGGGCACATAGTTGCCGTTCAGTACGTTGAGCAGTGTCGATTTTCCTGCACCACTGGCCCCCATGATCCCGATCAACTTGCCCGATTCCTCTTCAAACGTTAGGGGATGCAAGCCCATGTTGCCTCCCTTAAATTGATACGTGATGTCCTCGGCGGTAAACACCACCTTCGACTCTGTTTTGTCGCTCAAAAAGCGACTGATGATATCAGAGTAGTAAATCGGAAGCACCTTGGTGCTTCGAATGGAAGAACCTTGGGTAAGAATATAGGTACGATCAGGGTCGATAACCTGACCGTTGATGTACAATTCTTGTTGGCCAAAGTAGCGAACTACGTAAGTACCAACACTTTCTACCGAAAGAATAATGAGTTGTTCCTCACCAAGGGTTTCGGCCTGGATATGCTTGTTGTGCTCCCGGCCTATCAGCCCGGTAGTGCGGTTGATAATGAGGATTTCCTCAATATCGGGCACATCGTTGCGCTCACAAGTAATGAATGCCAGCGCATTGTCCAACTCTGCACGTTGAACATTGAAAACCTCACTTACTGTTACGATGAAATCAAGCTCTTGTTGGTTGATTTCTTTATCGGCATATACGTATTCGATGATGCGAAGCAGCACAAAGATTTTCTGCTTCTGGGTCAGTTCTCCGTTGATCTGTGTACAGATCCGCAGAACCTTTACCGAGTTGAGCGATGTACGCTTGCGCGAACTGTCCTTGCGTTTTTTGGAAATGTTGTGGTGGGCCTCCAAAAACACATCGTAGAGTTGGAGGTATTCCTCAATTAGTTCCTGATTGAGGCGCTGCTTGAGAAAGGTCTCTACTACGCTTCGGCTCCTATTGTTGATACCATCGTAATCTGCAACGATGGCAAACAACTGCATTAGAGCTTTAAGTATTCGTTCGCTCATATTGGGTGCGAAAGCGGTGACAGATCAAGGCCACCGTTTAGAGAAGGCTTTTATTGTTTAAATCCCACCAAAAGGATAGCACAGCCAGAAGAAGCCGAATAGTCTGGATCAAGTTGCGCTTCAACAATACAATCCAGCGTGTTGGTCACCTGAAAATCCCAGTACACTGCATTGTGATGGTCGGCATTGGAAAACAAAAGGTTACGTTCCTGATCGTAGACCCGAAATAACAGGTTTCTCTTCCCGATACGGCTACAGGCTGCCAAACGGTAGGTAGTACCTCCAAACATGGTTAGCCGAAACTCCGCCACCTCATCATTCAGCAGGAGAGCACGGTATTGCTGTCCATCAGAAATGAATTCGGAGGAAATGTTATTGCTACAAAGGTTGGCCAGACTATCGCATTGTGCGAAGGCTGAACCGGTACTTAGAAATGCGGTAATAAGAATTACCAGCTTCAAAAATCTCATGTGCATGCTTGGTTAACCTACCAGTTGGTTGCGAATAGCGGCAATTTTATCCGCTAAGATTTGTAGTTTTTCTTGAGTGATACGGGCTTCGGATCGGCTGTTGATCACCGTTAGCTTTTGATCGGGATTGGTTTCGGGCGCCTCATACGTATAGCGGAGGTCCACATCTCTATATTCCGATTGCAGGTCTTTAAGTTGTACCAATAAATTTTCCAATTCGTCGGTACGGTTTTCCAACCGACTCAGTAGTGCCAGGAGGTTTTCTAAAGAAGACCGTTGTTGACCTACCCGGTTGCGCAATTCATCGCTGTCTGAGTTAATGGCAATGCTGGTAGCAAAGTACATCGACTCTACCCAGCCACCGGCCAGAATCAAGATGCCCAACTCCTCGCTTTTATTTTCTTTCAAATAAGAGTCACTGAGCAAGTACGCTTCTCCTACAAGACTCAACAAAGAGTCTGTGTTTTCAATGTTGTTGCCAAAGCGATCGAGCAAGTTGTTGGTGAAGACACTCGCCATCCCCATCTCGTTGCTGATCTTTTTGCAACTGGCCAAAAATTTCAATCCCTCCTGAGTTTGGCGATTCACCAAAGCGTAACCCAGGTCTGCACCATAAACCCCCATGTTGACCGCTTGAGAAAAGCGAGTGGAATAGGCATCTACCTTATCCGGGTTGTTTAGCAATTCCGGATTAAATGTGGCACCAGCTTGTTTTAGGTCAAAGGCCGTTTGAATCGGCGATGGAACACTAAACATTTTGTTACCAATTTTTAGCACAGAAGGTGTTTGTTCTTTGTCCGGGTCCTTGGCCTTTTCGGCATTGGAACCATCGCCACCCGACGAACAAGCTGATACCCCAATGGCTGCTACCAACAACCACGCTACGGAGCGACTCCGTAATTTTCGTTCAAAAGACATTAAGCAGGATTTTGGGACCATTTATAACTTCGCAAGTAAGGAAAAAATTATGAGAACTCAAAAGTGCCAAAATAAAGGATTAAGCCCGATTTTCCGGCATTTCGCGGAGGATTCCAGAACGTTTTAGCGACCACCTCAGAAGGACCATTGAGATCACTGAACAGCCACTCCAAATTCCTGCTTCCATCCACATTGCAAAGATTGTTTTTCCAAGTGCAAAAAGCACGGAATAGGTGAGAAAAATTCCGCTTAACCAGGCTAAAATCAACCAAGATGTGTTACCATCTGCTGCATCCAGTCCGGTGACCTGCCGAATCTTCTTCCAGCTCCCCGCTGGACGAACTCTACGATAAAATTCTTCAAGGGTTGCATCATCAGTAGGTGGAGTGATAAAAGTAGCAATCAACCAACACACAGTAGAGAAGACGATGGTAAAGAAAAAACTGTTGGGCCAGGTCATGTCAAAAACAAAATTCCCTAGGGTGTAGCCCACCAATGGAGCGAGTGTAGCGGTAATTTCACTCCAGGCATTGATGCGCCACCAATACCAGCGCAAGATCAACACCAGGCCCAGACCAGCCCCACATTCTATCAAAAAACGAGCTGCCTGATCTACCGTTTCGATCTGTAGCGTGACCCCAAAAGAAATCACCATGATGAGCAGAGTAGATACCCGGGCCGCCCAAACATAGTTTTTCTGGGCAGCTTCAGCGGAGGGGAACGAAGATTCAGGCTTTAGAAATCGTTTGTAAAAATCGTTGGTCAGGTAACTCGCCCCCCAATTGAGGTGCGTGGAAATCGTACTCATGTAAGCCGCGAGAAAAGCCACAAAAAGCAATCCGAGCAGCCCGTGTGGCAGGTGGTCGACCATGGCCCGAATGTAACCGTTGCCTGCTTCCTGAGGGCCCAGGTCTGGGTAGAGCACCAAAGCACAAAGCCCCACCACAATCCAGGGCCAGGGCCGCAGGCAGTAGTGTGCAATGTTGAATAACAAGGTAGACAATAGGGCATCTTTTTCACTACGGGCACTCATCATACGCTGCGAAATGTATCCCCCGCCACCCGGCTCATTGCCCGGGTACCAGCTGGCCCACCATTGAAACATGCCATAGGCAAGGAATCCGCCGATGGAAAGGCTGAATACCTCTGCTGCCGAACCCCCTCCCGAATCTCCCGAAACCTGGGGAAAGAAATCAAAACGCCACGCCGGCAGTTTTTCTTTCAGGCCAGCAATGCCACCTACTTCCTCAGAGTTGACCACCAGAAAAGCCAATACGATACAACCGGTCATGGCCAATACAAATTGAACAATGTCAGTAATTGCTACACCCATCAGGCCAGATAAACTGGAATAAAACGCCACCAAGACCATCAACCCCGCAGCTATCCAGATACCCTGCTCTGCTGGCAGACCAAAAAACTCGGTAAGAATTTTCAGCAATGCCGCATTGACCCACCCAATGATGATGGCATTCAAAAAGATACCCATGTATATGGATTTAAACCCTCGTAGTAGCGTTGCCGGTTTACCGCTGTAGCGTAACTCAATGAGTTCCAATTCGGTCAAAACCCCAGACCTACGCCACATTTTGGCAAAGAAAAAAGTAGTGAGCATGCCGCCAATCAACATGTTCCACCATTGCCAGTTGCCCGAAATGCCAAAACGGTGAATTTGCTCGGTAACCCAGATAGGTGTATCAGCGGCAAAAGTGGTGGCCACCATCGAAATGCCTGCTATGTGCCAAGGCAGATTTCTGCCCCCCAGAAAGAAATCGGAAATGCTTTTACCCGCCTGCGCCCTAAAGCGCAAACCAATCAGCAAAGTGAGCAACAAGTAGCCAACAACCAGGGCCCAATCCAAGGTATTTAAGGTGTCCATAAGAAGCCAAAGGAACAAAAATGCACCGTCGGTATCCGGCCTTTCGAGCACCAGTAATTCAGTAGAGTGTGTTGAAAACCAAGCGCCTAAATCAAGGCTGTTGACTTCTGAGGGCATGGCAATGGCATTCCTTACATTTGCTTCGTGTCCGAAACCACCTACTTTGCCGATGTCATTCTCCCTTTGGCAGTGCCTCGCTTGTATACCTATCGGATACCGCGAGTGCTCAATGCAGAGATAGTACCCGGAGTGCGGGTAGTAGTACAATTCGGTAAAAGCAAATTGTACAGTGCCCTTGTGCGCAAAGTGCACACTTCTCCTCCCAAAGAGTACACCGCCAAATACCTGGACTCGGTTTTGGATCAAGGTCCAATAGTACTGGAGAAACAGTTCGAATTTTGGGATTGGATGTGTAAATATTACCTCTGCCACATCGGTGAGGTGATGAATGCAGCCCTACCGGGTGGTTTCCGGTTGACCAGCGAAACCAGGGTGGTCATGAACCCCAACTTTAGCTCCGATTACACCCAGCTTGATGATCGGGAATACCTCATTGCAGAGGCCCTGGAAGTGCGCATGGTATTGAGTATTGATGAGGCTTCGGACATCCTTCAGGTCAAAACCGTTTATCCCATCATCAAGTCGATGATCGACAAAGGGGTAGTGTTGTTGGAAGAAGAGCTGAAGACCCGCTATAAACCTCGCATGATATCTTTGGTGGAGCTCACCGAAGTAGCCAATCAGGAAGAAAAATTGGAGGTGCTGTTCAATGAGTTGGAACGGGCACCCAAGCAGCAGCAGGCACTGATGGCCTACGTTCAGTTGAGCCAGCGGTATTCCAAGGCCCCCCAACCGGTAAAAAAGCTGGAACTGCAAGAAAAAGCCCAGGTGAGCGCTTCCATCGTCAATCAATTGGTGAAAAAAGAGATTTTCAGCATTAGAGAGGTGCAGGAAGGCCGATTGCAGGAGTATGAAGGCGACAGCAAAAGTCTGACCCAATTGAGCGAAGCGCAACATGCCGCCTACACCGAAATCCAATCCGGTTTTGGAAAGCAAGACGTCACGCTTCTGCATGGTGTCACCTCTTCGGGAAAAACCGAGATTTACGTTCGCCTGATTCAGGAAGCGATCGAACAAGGCAAGCAAGTGTTGTATTTGTTGCCCGAAATTGCACTCACCACGCAAATCATCAGCCGTTTGCAACGCTATTTCGGCGATCGGGTAGGGGTATACCATTCCAAATTCAACCAGCACGAACGGGTAGAACTCTGGAACAAAATGCTCGGAAAAGCTGGTGAATCCTACGATGTGGTGTTGGGCGCGCGCTCCGCAGTTTTTCTTCCGTTCCAAAATTTAGGGCTCATCATTGTAGACGAAGAACACGAGACATCTTTCAAGCAATTTGAACCTGCTCCGCGCTACCATGCCCGAGACGCAGCCATTGTAAAGGGCTTGAAACACGGAGCTAAGGTCTTGCTGGGATCGGCTACTCCTTCCGTCGAGTCTTACTTCAATGCCCTCAACGGGAAATACAGTTTAGTGCACCTCGACCGGCGGTATGGGGGAGTTCAATTGCCCGAAATTTTTGTGGCCGACATCAAAGAAGCGACCCGCAAAAAATTGATGAAATCCCACTTTACTCCGGACCTGCTCAAGGCTATGGGCGAAGCACTGGAAAATAAAGAGCAGGTCATTCTTTTTCAAAACCGGCGTGGCTTCTCGCCTTACATCATTTGCGAAACCTGTGGTTGGAACCCCGAATGCAGCCGCTGCGATGTAGGGCTCACCTACCACAAGTATTTTGAAAAACTACGTTGCCATTACTGTGGCCTCGAATCGCGCATGCCGCACACCTGTCCGGCTTGTGGAGCTTCCACCTTGACCCTCAAGGGCTTTGGAACCGAGAAGATAGAGGAGGAGTTGGGCATCTTTTTTCCCGATGCCAATGTGGGCCGAATGGACCTTGATACAACACGATCCAGAAATGCCTACCAACGCATCATTCAAAGCTTTGAAGATCGGGCCCTGGATATATTAGTAGGTACCCAAATGGTGACCAAGGGGTTGGATTTTGATAACGTAGCGCTGGTGGGCATACTCAATGCCGATAGTTTGTTGAGCTTCCCCGATTTTAGGGCCTTTGAGCGTAGTTTTCAACTCATGGCGCAAGTGTCTGGCCGGGCTGGCCGCAAGCAAAAGCGGGGCAAGGTCATTATCCAAACCTACAATCCACACCATACCATCATCCGTCAAGTGATCGACAACCGATACAAGGAAATGTACCAGGATCAGGTGTTGGAGCGTAGAAACTTTCGGTATCCGCCTTTCTACCGGCTGGTACGCATGACTTTAAAACACCGGGACCGGGAAATGACACGGGAAGCATCGGCCGTTTTTGCCAACGAACTGCGAAGGTATTTTGGTACCCGGGTGTTGGGCCCGGAACCACCTTTGATCGGTCGTATCCGAAACCAGTATTTGCAGCAAGTGCTGTTGAAAATAGAACGCAACACCCGGTTGGCACCGGCTAAAAATCAGCTGGAGCAGGTGCTTTCAGAGTTTCGATTCGAAAACCCCAACTTTAAATCGGTGAGAATTGTGGTTGATGTAGACCCGATGTAAACGCTATTGCTGAATACTTGCCAAAATTTTTCTGGAACCACCATGGTTGCGAAATTCTGCCAGATAAATGCCTTGCCAGGTGCCTAAAGTCAAACGACCGTTGCGGATAGGCAAGGTCAATTGAACGCCGGTTAGAGCCGACTTGAGGTGGGCAGGCATATCATCCGGACCCTCATAAGTGTGTAAAAAGTAAGGTGCATGTTCAGGGGCGATCCGGTCCAGGTAGGCTTCCATATCGGCACGCACCGTAGGGTCGGCATTTTCATTCAGCAACAATCCGGCAGAGGTATGCTGTAGCAAAAGGTGCAGCATACCGTTTTGAGGTAAAGGTGGCAACTGCGCAACCAGCTGCTTCGTTACCAGGTGTATGCCACGCGGTAAAGGAGGAAGGTTCAAATCAAAGTGTTGGACCATAGGTTCGTCAAGAGGCGAAAAAGGTGCGTTGAAGAAACCTCGGCACCACTACCTCTTTAGTGCATAGAAAGACCAACTCGCTGGTTGAGCAAGGGGAAATCAAAAGAAAAACAAGAGAGGGCTCAGGTAAACTCAGTACTCGTTACCGCTGTCTTGGGGCTCAGGTGTTGAAGCACCTAAATCTTCGAAACTAATGTTAGTGAACTCGTTTTCAAGGCGTTCAGCCATGTGCTCACTTTGCTCAGTTTTCAATTCGATGATTTTTTTGAAGCTCTCGGCCAGCGCAGTACTAAACTTTTCAAAGTCTTCCTTGTAAAGGAAAATCTTGTGTTTTTGATAGGAGTACGAACCATCCTCGTTGTACTTCCGTTTACTCTCGGTGATGGTTAAATAATAATCATTGCCACGAGTGGCTCTGACATCAAAAAAGTAGGTGCGTTTTCCGGCTCTTACTGCCTTAGCGAAAATCTCTTCTCGGTCAGTTTGTTCCGTTCCATCCAGCATAAATCCAGCAATGTTAAGGGTTCCACGATATCGACTCAGTATAACAAATCTAACTTTTTTTTCGACTCGTTCCCCTTAGGGGCTTACTTTTTCCTCTTCGAGGAGTTGTTTCTGGAACAGTTCGAAATAGACTGATTGCTGTTCTATCAATGCTTCGTGGTTGCCCGACTCGATCACTTTGCCGTCGTCCAACACCAAAATATTGTCGCAATGTTTGACGGAAGAAACCCTGTGGCTGATGATGATGGTGGTTTTGTCCTTCATGATGCGCTGAAGGTTTCGAATGATGGCTTCCTCCGTTTCGGTATCTACCGCAGAAAGACAATCGTCGAAAATCAGAATTTTAGGAGCTCGTATAATGGCCCTTGCAATAGAGATACGTTGTTTTTGTCCACCCGATAGCGTGATGCCGCGTTCGCCTACCTTGGTAGAAAATCCTTCTGGAAATTCTTTGATATTGGCATACACCGAGGCATCACGGGCCGCTTGAGCAACCGCCGATTCGTCGATCTCATCCTGCCGTAGACCAAAGGCAATGTTGTTGGCAATGGTATCGGAAAACAAAAACACCTCTTGCGGTACGTAGCCAATCTGCCGGCGAAGCGAATCGAGGTTGGTTTGACGGATGTCGCGTCCATCAATAGAAATAGTGCCATCCGTTACATCGTATAAGCGACAAATCAAGTTGGCGATCGTAGATTTACCCGACCCTGTGCGTCCGATGATGGCCAAAGACTTGCCCGGCTCGATGGAAAATGAAAAGTTTTTGAGGGCTTGAATCCCCGAATCGGGATAAGTGAAGGAGACGTTGTTGAACTCAATGCCACCTTTGATGGTGTGGTCTTCGGTAGCGGCATTGGATACCTCAGGCGTAGATTGTAAAAATTCGTTGATGCGTTCTTGAGAAGCAGCAGCACGTTGTACAATGGAGGTGACCCACCCCAAGGCTGCTACCGGCCATGTGAGCATGTTGACATAAATGATGAATTCGGCAATATTGCCCGTGCTTACCTCTCCGGCAATGGCCAGTTGCCCACCAATAAATATGGTGGTAATGGTACTAAGACCAATCAGCAACAACATGAAGGGCATGAACAATGCATTTACCTTTGCCAGGGCCAACGACTTGTCTTTGTAGCTGTTGCATTCACTCAAAAAAGAGTCTTCCATAATCTGAATTCGATTGTAGGCCTTTACCACTCGAATTCCCGAAAAAGCTTCTTGCGCAAAACTGCTAAGGTTAGAGAGTTGAGCCTGCACCCGCTCACTTTTTTGATTGATGACATTGCTGACGTAGTAAATGGTGATGCTCAAAACCGGGAGTGGCAGCAATACATACAAGGTCATCTTGGCATTTACACTCAACATCGTAATGATCACCAGGATGAACAGCACAATCAGGTTGATGGTATACATGATGGCCGGTCCCAAATACATCCTAACCCGGCTTACGTCTTCACTGATGCGGTTCATGAGGTCGCCAGTTTTGTTCCGCTTGTAGAAGGCCAAAGACAGTTGCTGGTAGTGGTTGAAGATGTCGTTTTTGAGGTCGTATTCAATAAGACGGGACATAACGATGATGGTCTGCCGCATGAAGAACATGAAAACCCCTTTGATCAGCGCCATTGCGAAGACCAGCAGCCCGAAATACATCACCGTTTTGGCCAACAGCCCGGCAATGGTATTCTGCGATTCAAAGCCGTTGAACAACTGATAAGTAACCAGCATCTCGCCCACCACATCAAAAGCATGGCGAATGATCTGAGCAGGAAAAATAGCAAAGATGTTGGAGGCTGTAACAAACAGAATTCCAAGCAATAAGCGCCACCGATAGCGAAAGAAGTAACGGTTGAGAACTAAGAGAGATTTCATGTAAAAACGAGGCCGCCAGGGTGTTTTGCCTAACCAAAAAATAAGCTAATTTTGCCGACCGAAAACAAGCATTATCCCTGCGGCAATTGCGAATTTCAAAATTAGGGATATTCTTACGATCGCACGACACGCTTTTAATCTCATTCTCACGCTAAATTTGATGCAATGGTGGAAGTAAACACAGTTCGCGAGACTGCGCAAACCAACAACGAGGTATTGAATCCGATGACTGCCATGGGGCACGAACAACTGGTTTTTTGCCAAGATCAGGCCACTGGCCTGAAAGCCATTATTGCCATTCACAATACTGTTTTAGGGCCTGCTTTGGGCGGAACGCGTATGTGGAAGTACGCCACTGAAGCAGAAGCGTTGAACGATGTTTTGCGCCTCTCGCGGGGCATGACCTACAAGGCGGCCATTTCCGGTCTCAACCTCGGCGGAGGAAAAGCAGTAATTATTGGCGATTCCCGGACCGAAAAAACCGAAGCTTCTATGCGGAGGTTTGGAAAGTTTGTAGACAGCCTCAGTGGAAAATACATTACCGCTGAAGATGTGGGCATGACGACCAAAGACATGGAGTACATCCATATGGAAACCAACCACGTAGCCGGGAAACCAGAAGCCTATGGTGGAGGCGGTGACCCCTCTCCGGTAACGGCTTATGGGGTTTATATGGGCATGAAAGCCTCTGCTCACCAACTGTGGGGAAATGATTCACTTGAAGGAAAAACTGTGGTGGTACAGGGGGCTGGCAATGTGGGCCGCAACCTTATTGGTTACCTCAACCAAGAAAAAGCTAACGTGCTTGTCTCCGATATTTTTGAAGACAAACTCAAGCAAGTAACCAGTGAATACAAGGTGAAAGTGATTGATCCGGCTGATGTGTATGACGTTCCCATGGATGTGTATGCACCTTGCGCCCTCGGAGCAACCGTCAATACCGATACCCTCAACCGCTTGAAATGCTCCATTATCGCCGGAGCAGCCAACAACCAACTAGCAGACGAAAAGCTGCACGGTGAAATGGTGATGCGCAAAGGCATGGTCTATGCGCCCGACTTCCTAATCAACGCCGGCGGGTTGATCAACTGCTACTCTGAAGTACACGGAAGTTACAACCGCAAAATGGCCCTCACCCAGGCTGAAAATATTTACAACACCACCTTGGAAATTTTGAAGCTCTCACAGCAAAAAAATATTCCAAGTTACCAGGCGGCCAATAGCTTGGCCGAGCAGCGGATCGAAGCCATTGGCAAGATCAAGCTCAGCCGCTAATTCACTATTTTCAACAGGGGAAACTATCCATGCTAAATCGACGGTACCTTCGGGTAAAAGCGTTTCAAGCGCTTTATGCTTTTTTTCAAGCTGAAGGAGGCGATGTATTGAAGTCGGAGAAAGAAATGCTGAAAAGCATTGAAAAAATCTACGACCTCTATCTTTTAATGCTGTTACTCATTACTGAAGTAGCAGACTCGGCGCGTGACCAGATCGAGACAGCACGTCAGAAACGACTGCCAACGCACGAAGACCTGAACCCCAACCTGCGGTTTGTCAACAACATTGCACTCAATATTCTGGAAGAAAACAACGCCTTCCAAAAGCTGGTAAGCAACAAAAAGCTTACCTGGTTCACTGAAAACGATCAGGTACGTAAGCTCTACCGCGAAATACGCGAGAGTCAGGAATACCAGGAGTACATGAATTCCAACAATCCGGGTTTTGATGCTGATCGCAAGTTCATCATTACCATTTTTCGGGAATACATGGCGGAGTTTGAAGTCTTTCAACAGCTTTTGGAAGACCGCTCCATCTATTGGTATGACGATCTTACTTTGGTGGTACACAATGTGGTAAAAACCTTTCAACAACTCAAGCCTTCCGCCGGAGCGGGCTCCAACATTTTGATGCCCCTTTATAAAGACCGGGAAGACGACTTGCAATTCGTGAAAGAACTCTTCAGAAAAACCATCTTCAATGAAAACGACTACCAGGAAATGATTTCTTCCAAAACCAAAAACTGGGAAGTGGATCGGATCGCAGTACTGGACGTCATCCTCATGAAAATGGCCCTTTGTGAATTTGAGCACTTCAATTCCATTCCGGTAAAAGTATCGCTCAACGAGTACATTGAATTGGCCAAGAGTTATAGCACTCCGAAAAGTAAAGTTTTCATCAATGGAATTCTGGATAAACTGCTGATTGATTGGCGCAAAAGCGGCCGAATCAAAAAAACTGGCCGTGGGCTAATCGAATGAGCTTAGGGCTTCCTTTGCGAATCTTATTACTTTAGCAGCATTATGCAAACCTACCGTATGAAACGTTTGACTTTTGGAGCCGCACTGTTAGTGTTGATGACGGCTTGCGACCCGGCAGTGAAATCATCAGGAGATGAACCTTTACTCGACCCTTCGGTGGTGCAAAACAACCAAACTGCCTCAGCAAAATCGCTGGAGAACGTGCCCGTAATGACCATTGAAAACGAGGTACACGAGTTTGGAGAGATCACCCAAGGTGAAAAGGTGACCCATACCTTTAAGTTTAAAAACACCGGCAATTCGGAGTTATTGATTGCTTCTGCCAAAGGAACCTGTGGTTGTACGATCCCCAGCTATCCGAAAACCCCAATTGCTCCCGGAGCAGAGGGCGAAATTGATGTAGTATTCGACAGCAATGGTAAAAGCGGATCGCAGCACAAAAAAGTATCGATTGTAACCAATGCAACCCCCAGCACTTACACTGTAGCGCTTCGGGGACAAGTAATCGCACCAGAAAAATAATCTTATGCAACTGGCAACCCTTTTGATGTTGGGCAGCCCCGATGGCGGGGAAGGCGGAGGACCAAGCATGCTCATCATGTTTGCGCTTATAGGAGTAATCTTCTACTTCTTCATGATTCGTCCACAGGCCAAAAAGGCCAAAGAGACCAAGAAGTTTCGCGAAGCCTTAGGTAAAGGTGACCGTATTGTGACCATTGGTGGTGTCCACGGCAAGATTGCTGAGATGAAGGAAACCACCGTGATCATTGAAGTAGAAAATGGAGGAAGGTTAAAAATCGAACGTTCGGCCATTTCGATGGAATATACCAGCGGAGGCGGAACCAGCGAATTGCAGCAGCAAACAGCCAAAAAATCCTAACCTGCGACCTTGGAGTCGAGCCCGCAACGGTTAAACGACCAGCTTAAGCAGGTACTCCGGCTTCGGCGAAGCCAAAAAACGTCCATCTTTCTGGTTTGTGTGGTGATCGCCTCGCTGTTTTGGCTACTCAACGCATTTTCCAAAGACTATGCTACCATTGTAGACCTTCCGGTACGTTATACCAACCTTCCGGAAGATCAGGTGCTCACCAGTGAATTACCGCAACAATTAGCGGTAGAGCTGAGAGGCTACGGTTTTGATCTGCTTTCTTATTTGTTGGGCACAGCTGATGACACCTTGGTGGTCAATGGCAACGACCTGATCAGCAGCCGGAAAAATCCCAATACTGTACTCTATTCTACGCGACCTTTGTTTGAGCGCATGGCCGGACAACTCAATCCAGGGGTGCAACTCAAAGGGATACTGACGGATACTTTGCGTTTTCGGGTAGAAGAACGCATCACCCGGTTGGTTCCGGTAAAAGCCAATGTGCAATTGCAGTTGGCCACACAGTACCTGGAGGCGGGACAACGGTTGATTGATCCACCGGTAATTGAGCTTTCCGGGCCACGCTCGGCAGTGGTGCAGGTGAGGGAAATAAATACGGAGGTGCTGCAACTCGATAATGTGAATGCAGATGTGAAACAGCAACTGGCTTTGGAAATACCGTCCGGCAGCAACCGTTTTGAAATGAAGCCCTCCAATGTAGCCCTGCAAATTCCGGTCGATAAGTTTACCGATGCCAGTATTGACCTACCGGTAACGGTAGAAAATTTACCAGAAAGCTTGTCCCTCAACCTGATTCCTGATACGGTCACCCTCAACTATCAGGTAGCCTTGGGCCGCTATTCAGAAGTAAAACACGAAGACTTTCGGCTGGTGGTGGACTTCGCTGAGTTCAACGAGAAACACCACAAAAAACTACGCGTTCGGGTAGAGCAGTCGCCTGCATTCATTAGTAATCCGAGCCTTGCTCCTAAAAAGGTCGAATTCATTTTGAAACGATGACTTGGAGTATCGGTCTTACCGGAGGTATTGGGAGCGGAAAGTCTACCGTTGCTCAAGTTTTCGAAGCCTTGGGCGTTCCGGTATACTACAGCGATGCCCGAGGACGCTTTCTTCTAGCTCACGACCCAGATGTGCAAAAGCAGGTTCAACATCATTTTGGAGCCGAGGTATTCCGCTCTGGCCAGCCCGATCGGGCGGCACTTGCGGCCAAAGTGTTTGGCAACCCCAAAGGCCTGGAACAACTCAACCAAATCATCCATCCGGCAGTAGGGCGCGACTTCCAGCAATGGAAAGCGAAACAAAACAGCGGTTATGTATTGAAAGAATCGGCCATTCTTTTCGAGCACAACCTGCACCTGCAATCCGATAAAACCATTCTTGTAGTAGCACCAGAAGCGGTGCGCATTCGGCGGGTCATGGCACGTGATGAAGCAACTGAAGCAGCCGTAAGGGCCAGAATGAATCACCAATGGTCTGATGATCAAAAAGAAAAACTGGCCGACTTTGTGGTGGTGAATGACGATCAGCAGATGGTTATTCCACAGGTGTTGGCCATTCATCAAGAATTGCAGACGCTAGTCAACAGGCCCAAAAATTGACTATTTTACTATCCCCCCAATTGAACCACCATGGAAGTTGAAAACGATACCCTCGATCAGGCAGCCCCAAGCGAGTTACCCAACGCAGTTGCGGTGTTGGTTTTGGGCATTTCCTCCATTGCCACTTGTATGTGTTATGGAGTGCCGGGTTTGGCATTGGGCATTGTAGCTTTAGTGATGGCACAAAAATCGCGGAAGCTATACTTTAAGAATCCTGGATCCTATTCCAAAAACTCTTATGGGAACCTGAATGCCGGATACATTTGTGCCATAATTGGAACCATCTTTTCCGGGCTGTTTGTGCTATTCATTGTAGGTTATGTGATTTTCTTTTTGGCCATTTTGGGCAAAACCCTCGGAGAATTACCCATCAACCAGTTCTAGAACGGGATGGACTTTTCAATCCATTTAAAAGACCACCTTTTACCTTGCCATATCAAGCAAGTCACCGGTATTGACTGTCCGGGTTGTGGTTTCCAACGAGCTTGTTTGGCCCTCTGTCGTGGAGACCTGATGCAAAGTCTGGAACTGTTTCCGGCCTTATTGCCCATGTTGGCCCTTGGTTTGTTTTTGTTGCTTCACCTGAAGTTCCGCTTCTCCTTTGGTCCAAAAATCTTACTCAGCCTGTTTTTACTCTCCTTTAGCTTGATGTGGATCAACTTCTTTGTGAAGCTTTCCCATATTCTCTGATACAATTTAAGCGACTTATTTAGAGTTAGTTAGTTTCATTGTTCCTAACCCTATGTACAGGATTTTAATAATCGATTGTTAGGAATTTGAACACACTTTAAGAAACCACAACGCGGAACTAAATAGTTTTGAATAGTAGTTGCTCCAGCCAATGCAATCTCCATTTTTCCTTTGGGAATTTCGGTATCAGTTGGAGATGTTTGTTTGATGAATCACCGACATTTTGTGAAAGTGGAAAGCGAATTAAACCATGTTTGAAACCTCAGCAACCACAGAAACCTCTGAATTAGCCAGTATTTGGCTTATTGACGACGATCCGGTCAATAACTTTATCTGTTCCAGGTTGATCACCGAAGCGGTGGCTCCTGACGATTTAGGGGTTTACGAAAAGGCAGATGATGGATTGACCCAGCTGCGGGTAGCGCTACAAAATCCAGAAGCTTCTCTGCCCGATTTGATATTTCTTGATTTGGACATGCCAGTGACCAGTGGATGGGACTTTTTGGAAGAATACCGGCAGTTTGGTGCTGCCTTGCCCAAGTCTCCTGTCTTGTGCATTCTTAGTTCCTCGGTCTATGAGGGTGATTTGGAAAAAGCAAAAGACTATCCTGAAGTAGTTCGATTTTTCTCCAAGCCACTGACTGTCGAAAACCTGAGCGAGATTCAAAACCGATTCTTTCCAGCGGCTTAAGCCGCTTTCTCCCTTCGGAAAATCCTACCTTTCGCTGCAAAAGTTGGCAGCATGAAAATTCTTTCCGCCCCGCAGATTCGGGCTGCAGATGCCGCAACCATTGAGCGGGAACCGATCGCTTCGCTCGATCTTATGGAACGAGCTGCTTCAGCGTGTGCCAATTGGTTGATGCAGAGGGTAGAGGCCAGGCAACCTGGATTTGAACACCCAATCTTTCACATCATTTGTGGAGTTGGCAATAACGGTGGTGATGGCCTGGTCGTTGCCCGCTTGCTGCATGCCAAGGGATATCCGGTTGCCGTATACGTATGTGTTTTTTCGGAGAAATTTTCCCCCGATTTTAAAGCGAATGCCAAACGCCTCAAAGCAGCAGGTATTCCAACCCACGAAATTCGCCATAGCAAAGACCTACCAGAGTTGCCATCGGAAGGCATTCTGGTAGATGCGCTTTTTGGCTCCGGCTTGTCTCGGTCCGTAACCGGTATTGCTGCTACAACCATTCAGGCCATCAACCGTGCGGCATTGACCAAAGTCGCTATTGATTTGCCCTCTGGTCTTCACGCAGAAGACAACCGTGAATTTGATCCCAAAAACACCGTAAGGGCCAACTTTACCTTGTGTTTTGAGTTGCCCAAGCTGGCCTTTTTGTTTCCCGATAATGCCGACTTTGTGGGCAACTGGCAGGTATTGCCGATCGGCTTAGACCCGAAATTCATTGCCGAAGCCAGCACCAGCAACCACTATCTGGTAGCACCGTTACTCCAACAATTGTTGCGCAGTAGGGCGCGTTTTTCGCACAAAGGTAGTTTTGGTCATGTAGCGCTGTTGGCCGGTAGCAAGGGCAAGATAGGTGCAGCCATTTTGGCCGCCCGTGCTGCCATGCGCAGCGGAGCTGGTTTGGTAACGGTTCATGTTCCAGATATCGGTAACAATATCCTGCAAACGGCCGTGCCCGAAGCAATGGTCGTTTGCAATGAAGCGCCCCACTACCTGGAAAATTATCCCGCCGATCTGGGCGGCAAGCACTTGGCAATAGGCCCTGGAATTGGAACGGAGACCCAAACCGCCGGTGTCCTGAAAAGGTTGATTCAGTCAGCAGAAGGCCCCGTGGTGTTCGATGCGGATGCGCTCAATTTGCTGGCACAACAGCCTACCTGGTTGTCTTTTTTGCCTCCACACAGTATTCTTACGCCACACCCGGGAGAGTTCAAAAGACTCGTAGGGCGCACGGATGGCGAATATGGTCGGCATCAAGCTTTGATTCAATTGGCGAGAAAGCATCGGGTATTTGTCGTACTCAAGGGAGCACATACTGCCATCGCCGACCCGGATGGAACGGTTTATTTCAATTCTACTGGCAATCCCGGCATGGCTACCGGCGGAATGGGAGACGCACTGACAGGTATTTTGATAGGACTGTTAGCCCAAGGGTATCCTCCAAAGGCAGCCTGTTTGTTGGGTGTTTTTCTACACGGTTTGGCGGGTGACCTCGCAGCACAGGAAAAGGGCATGGAAGCCTTATTAGCCAGCGATGTTATCGATCATTTGGGAGCAGCTTTTCAGCACTTGCGCAACACTTAGATCAAGTGTCCGAAGAATTGATAGGCGATGAAAATGGCCGCAATCATACCGGCTAAGTCAGCTAAAAGTCCACAAGTCACCGCATATCGGGAGTTTTTGATTCCAACGGAACCAAAATACACGGCAAGGGTATAAAAGGTCGTGTCGGTAGAACCCTGCATGGTACTGACCAATTTGCCCACGAAATGATCTGCTCCGTGATAGTCCATGGCTTCTACCATCATAGCACGGGCACCACTACCACTCAAGGGCTTCATAAAAGCGGTAGGCAAAGCATCTACCCAATCGGTAGGTAAACCAACTGCCGCAATTCCAAAACGAACAATTTCCACCAACCAATCCAAGGCGCCTGATGCTCTGAAAACGGCAATGGCTACCAAAATACCGACCAGGTAGGGAATGATTTTGATGGCAATGGAAAATCCCTCTTTCGCACCTTCGATGAAGGTTTCATAGACGTTCACTTTCTTACGGGCCGCTGCCACAACAAAGCTTACCATAATGCCAATGAGCACCAAACCGGCAATGCCGTTGGAGATAGGACCAACCCGATCACTTGAGATTAAAGAAATGCCAAAGAAAATAGAAGCAACCAGGGTGGAAAGTCCTCCGAGGTAAGCCAGGATAATCGGTTGCAACAAATTGATCCGCTGATAAATGCTGGTAATCAGCAAACCGGCCATGGTAGAAAAAAAAGTAGCCAGTAGGATAGGAAGAAAAATATCCGCAGGATTGGCCGCACCTTGCTCTGCCCGATAGGTCATCACACTCACCGGAATGAGGGTAAGGCCACTCGTATTCAGCACCAAAAACATGATTTGAGAATTGGAAGCCACTTCCTTGTTGGGGTTGTGTTCCTGCAACTGGTTCATGGCCTTGAGGCCGATGGGCGTAGCCGCATTGTCGAGGCCCAACATGTTGGCCGCGAAATTCATGATCATCGAACCGAAAACGGGTGAGTCCTTCGGAATCTCGGGAAAGATTCTGCGAAAGAAAGGGCCGATGAGCCACGCCAGGGCATTGACCACTCCGCCACGTTCGCCCACCTTCAGTAAGCCCAACCAAAGGGTGAGTACCCCGGTTAAACCGATGGAAAGCTTAAAACCGGTTTTAGCCGCATCGAATGACCTATTAATCATCATTTCAAACACCGTCAGGTCCTGGAGGAAAATCAGTTTTCCCAAGCCTACCAAAAAGGCGACTACGAAAAATCCAATCCAAATATAGTTGAGGGCCATGGTGCGCAAAATAGCCAAATGGGCCTCAGCACCAGCACTTTCCCAGCTGAGTTTCGAACAGCCCGCTGTTAGCCCGGAAAGGCGATTTTTAGGAAATTGCCAAAGAGTTGTCGGCCATTCTCACCCGATACCTCCGGGTGAAATTGCACCCCGAAATGCGGTTTCTCCGGGTGTGCCATAGCCTCAAGGGTGCAAGCGTCAGAAGAAGCCAACGACAGAAAACCATCGGGTAAACTAATGGCTTCACAGTGGTCTTGCTGGAAATAGGAAGGATTGCTCAATCCTTCAAAAAGAGGATGGCTTGGTTGAAGGTAAATGGCTCGATTTTCACGGTCTTCATTGATCAGGAACACCCTCGATCCGTGTAACAATCCCAACAACTGATGCCCGAAGCACAGGCCCAACATGGCGCTTTCACGGTACTTTAACCACCGGTATTTTCGAATCATTGGGAAAGGGTCATCATCGGTAAGCAGCGAAGGATTACCACTAAAAACCAATGGGGTTGAAGCGGGAAACCGCTCTTCATCCAATTCCAAAAGGGAAATGGTTTGGGTTTGAGCCCCGAGCGATTGCAGCATTTCGGTTATCTGAGCTATCTTATCGCTCCCGCAGTCAATGACTCCAACTTCCATCAATAATCTGCAATTAGGCCCAAGCCTTGGCGAACTACTTCCGGCTCATCGTCGGTACAATCTACAATAGTACTGGCCTGGTTATTTCCATATCCACCGTCGATCACCAAATCAACCTGGTGTTGATAGCGCTCAAAAATCAACTCAGGGTCGGTGGTATATTCCAAAATCTCGTCGTCGTCCAGCACCGAGGTGGTAACAATGGGATTGCCCAGCTGATGGACAATTTCGCGCGGAATGTTGTTGTCTGGAACACGGATACCTACCGTCTTCTTTTTGTGCTTGAAAAGCTTTGGAACCCGACTGTTGGCGTTGAGAATAAACGTGAAAGGACCGGGGAGTACTTTCTTCATCAACTTGAAGGTGGAATTGTCTACCTGACGGCAATAGTCGGAAAGATGGCTCAAGTCGTAGCAAATGATGGAGAAATTGGATTTCTCCACCTTGATCCCTTTTATTTTGGCGACCCTTTCTACTGCTTTCGGTTGAAAGATGTCACAGCCGATTCCGTAGACTGTATCGGTAGGGTAGATGATTACGCCACCTTTGCGCAGCACCTTGACCACCGTATCCATAGCCCGCGGCTGCGGATTGTCAGGGTGAATACGTAACAACTGCGCCATGATCTGAGAAACGGATTCCGGGGCGGATTGTTCCGCCCCGAAAAACATCAATTAGTTGGATTTGGCGTGATCCGCCAAGAATTTTTCCAATCCAATATCGGTCAGAGGGTGTTTCAACAACGCCAAAATCGCCGATAAGGGGCAAGTAGCAACATCAGCACCCAACTCCGCACATTCCACAATGTGCATTGGGTGACGAACCGAGGCGGCTAAAATTTCGGTTTCGAAGCCGAAGTTGTCATAAATGGTGCGAATGCTCTCAATCAAGGCCATACCGTCAGAGCTAATATCGTCGATACGTCCGATGAAAGGAGAAACGTACGAAGCTCCGGCTTTGGCCGCCAGCAAGGCTTGCCCGGGAGAAAAGATCAACGTACAGTTGGTGCGAATATCGTTTTCGGAGAAATACTTGAGGGCTTTTACACCATCTTTAATCATGGGTACTTTCACCACAATGTTTTCGTGCAGCTCGTGCAGGCGTTTACCTTCCGCTACAATGCCGTCGAAATCGGTGGAAATAACTTCGGCACTCACGTCCCCGTCTACAATGTTGCAAATGTCTACGTAGTGCTTCAAAATATTGGCCTCTCCACTAATGCCTTCCTTGGCCATGAGTGAAGGGTTGGTAGTCACCCCGTCGAGAACACCGAGATCACGGGCTTCGCGGATTTGATCAAGGTTGGCAGTATCGATGAAAAACTTCATTCTTGTTGGTATTGCAGTGTGGTTATCAAAGCGGCAAAGGTAGTTTTGCGAAGACCAATAAAACAACCCCAAGAGCAAGAAAAAACGTAGGAGAAAACGAGAAAAAAGGGCACAAAAAATGGGTAAGCTACTTACATCGCACCGCTACAACTGGCTACCCTTGCTTCCTTCCGGACCTGGGGGAGTTCACCAGGAGCTGGTCGTATAAGACTTACCCATCGGCAAAGGTAGGAAAAGCCAACGTTGTGTGCCAGGGCAATCGGTGAATTTTGGCCCTTCCGCTGCATATTTGGTTATATTTGTCCACTGAAATTGCGCCCTTTGGTATGGAAGAAGTCAACAAATCCGGTTCATTCATAGACGTTATTACAGGAGGAATAATCGTTGGATTGGTCACTTGTGCAATCACAATGGTGCTCTACTTACTTGATCTTGACAAGGAAACATGGGTGTTTCTTCCCATCAGTGCAGGGATGTTTGCGGTGATATATCTCAGCTTGGTCAAAGTGAGAAAAATCAAGTTGAATGGATACCTCAGCTATGGTAGGGCCTTAGGCTGGGGAACCTTGATGAGCCTGTTCGGCGGATTGCTCATAGGCGTATTTTATTACCTCCTTTGCGTGCTTGATCCGGGTTACATAGAGGCTTTGTTGGACAAAACTTACGAAGAGATGGTGAACTGGGGGTTACCTGAGGACCAGATCAATACAAGCATGGCGATTACCGCACGTTTTACTGCGACTCCGATCTACATTGCTGTTTCTAATTTTGTAAGCACAGTCATTCTTGGTTTCATAGGCTCTCTTGTCATTGCCGCGGTAGTCAAACGCACTCCAGACGACTCCCAAACGATCTGACCCCATGAGTATCGATATTTCGGTTGTTGTCCCACTCTTTAATGAAGAGGAATCCTTGCCAGAATTGGCCGAGTGGATTCAAAAGGTCATGCGCGAAAACCAGTTTACCTACGAAATTGTGATGGTAGACGATGGTAGCTCCGACCGGTCCTGGGAAGTAATTGGCAATTTGAAAGCCAACCATCCTGAGGTAAAAGGCATCCGGTTTCGCAGAAACTATGGTAAATCGGCTGCGCTCAATACCGGTTTTGAAGCGGTAGAAGGCAATGTGGTCATCACCATGGATGCCGATTTACAAGACAGCCCAGACGAAATACCTGAACTCAACCGCATGATTCTTGAGGAAGGCTTCGACATGGTTTCGGGCTGGAAGAAAAAACGACACGACCCACTTTCCAAAACCATTCCTACCAAGCTGTTCAACTGGGCTACACGAAAAATGTCGGGCATTTACCTGCACGATTTCAATTGTGGTTTGAAGGCTTACCGAAAGGAAGTGATCAAAAGCGTGGAAGTGTATGGGGAAATGCATCGGTATATTCCTGTATTGGCCAAATGGGCAGGTTTTAAGAACATCGGCGAAAAAGTAGTGCACCATCAGGAGCGCAAGTATGGAGTCACTAAATTTGGCTTAGAACGCTTCATCAATGGGTTCTTGGATTTGCTTTCAATCACCTTTGTAGGGCGCTTCCGAAAGAAACCCATGCACTTCTTTGGTTTGCTTGGCACGATCATCTTCATCGTAGGGTTTTTAGCTTCTTTGTGGATCGGAATAGAGAAAATTTACTTTCTGAGCACCGGAATCAAAGCCCGGTTGGTGACTGAAAACCCCTTCTTTTACCTGGCATTGGTCTGTATGATCCTGGGAACCCAGCTGTTTTTAGCCGGCTTCTTAGCCGAACTGATCTCCCGCAACTCACCCGATCGCAACCGTTATCAGGTTCGAGACCGAATATAGAAGTCCTGAGAGTCAAGGTGCTCAAGAAATTCAATTCGGAATCAAGTTGGACCCAACCGCTATCATTTTTTGGGTTTGTTGACTTATTTGTAATTGTTAAGTTGAGTTGCCCACCACTCCGAACATTGCTTTTACCTCTACCGGAAACTACTGGGTATGGGTAAAAAGAGGGGAGGCCTGGTTTCGTTCGGAAGATTTTGCATTGAGCGATCCTACCAGTGACTGTATTCCCGTCGGACTAAGTGAAAATGAAGCAAGCTACAGTTGGGAACTTTTCCCCAACCCAGCGACCGATCCCATTCAGCTACAGGTGACCGGCACACCAATTGAGGCGACCGATATTTCAGTGTGGAATGCCTTGCACAGACAAATGGAGGTCGAAATTCAGCCAAGGTCTAGCATTAGCTTTCCGCTCGATATGCGTTCGTGTTCGGCAGGAGCCTACAGGGTAAAGCTGAAGGGACAAACCAAACCATTGTGCGCCAGTAGTTGCTTCTTTCATTGAAGCAGACAACCTCAACTCAATTTTCTAAGGTGTACTGGATGATCTTGCGGTAGAGTTCGTTGGGGTTGATTGGCTTGCAGATGAAATCGTTCATGCCGCTGTCTTGCGCCAAAAAGCGCTCATCATTGCTCACGGCCCCACTTACTCCAATAATGGGAAGGTGTTTGATATCGGGACGGCTGTGTCGGCGAATTTCACGGGTAGTTTGATAGCCATCCATTCCCGGGAGGTTGATGTCCATGATCACCAAATCAAAATGACTTTTCACCAACCGATCAATCACTTGCCTGCCGTTGCTCACAATCTCCGTTTCGATGTCCCAATTGGAAAGAAAAACAGACGTCACCAATTGGTTAACATCATTGTCTTCCGCCATCAGGATGCGCAGACCTTCCAAACTGGGCAGTCCGTCACGCTCTTTACGGGGAAGAAGAGGGGCTCCCGGCTCCGATCGGGTGATCGAAACTGAGCCATACCGAATTTGAAATTCCGGTTCTCCCGGCAGTTCAAACCCTGCGTCAGGTTGAAATTCTTGGTCCAAATTTATCGAGGTTTAGCTCGTGAGCCGCAACTCACCGAAGAGCAAAAATACATCGAATAGTGTGGCGGTTTAAGCAGTACTTAGGGATTACCGTAAGAAAAAAGGAAGCTATTTGAAGTTCCAGTTTTCGGAAAATTCCAAAGAGGTGTATTGAGCAAGACCGCTACTAAACTGTTTGCATCAAGATAGAAAATTCGAGGATTTTTATCCTGCTTTTGATTCAGAAGTTTCTGAAACCGAACGTTCGGCTAATATGGCAAGGGCATAATTTTCCCAGGAAAAATCCTTGGCAGCTTCGGCCACATTATCACGAGGAATGGGTTTTTCGAGGAACAAGCTCATTTTTTCAGCCATCGAGTTGATGTCCTCCGGCTCGGCGAGGTAGCCGTTGAAACCCTCGCGGATCGTCTCAGGGAAATGGCCCACCCGCGTGGCAACTATAGGAAGCTTAAAATTGTAGTTCAACGATTCTACACCCGAGGGAGTGGCATACTCGTAAAAAAGAACCCCGCAGTCACTTACTTGAAAGTACTTATGGACATCTTCATTGGGCACAAATTCATTCACCAACATCACCCGGTCTTGCAAGCCTAAATCTTCCACCAGCTGAAGTGGGTTGTAATCTTGCTCGTTGTCTTTACTGCTCAAGAAGATTTTTTTGGCCACTCCAAACACCGCCTTTTTAAGGCGAGTACTAAAACTGTTAGACTTAAGCGTATTCCAAAAGGACTCCCCACAAACCAGCAGCGATACATCATCACGCGTATCGGCCAACTTTTTAAAAGCCGGTATCACATGGTGCAATCCCTTGTATTTGCGGATAAATCCAAAAAACAGAAAAACGTGTTGGCCCAATCCATGCTCCTGCTTAAAAGCCGCCACATCAAATTCAGGATCGGGCGAAAACAAGTCGTAAACCGGGTGAAACAATTTAATCACCGATTTGCGTCCTCGAACCGACCGTGTGCCATCTTCCGAAACTTCGAAGCGCCTTTTGGGAAAAAGTGCCTTTAGTTCATCTGCCGTTTTGTGTGCGTGTACCACATAGGTTTTTGCTTTGCGAATACCATAGCGTGTGAAAAGGCGGTCGATGTTGCTGTTCTCTTTTTGCACCACGAAGTGCAAATCGAAAATCACCTCCGCCATGGTTTGCTTGCGCAATTGGTTTGCAATATAGCCCATCGGTAGGCCCTGAATGGCAATCGCCCATTGAAAAATCACCAATTGAGGCCGCAGATCCTTGATCACTTTTACCGTTTCGCGCCAGGAAAAAGGATTGTTGTAGTTGGTAACGTACTCTACCTCAATGTTCGTCCCCTCCAGCAAGTCGCTTTTAGACGATTTGTCTACAAACTCCCGAGGAATAATCGCCGGGTACTGCTGCGTCCAGGAAACAATATGAACATCCACCTCATCAAAACGATCGAGCGCTTTGGCCAGGGAAGTATTGTAATTGGAAATTCCGCCTTTGAATTTCGGTCCGGGACCGAAACAAACAACTCTGGTTCTTGCCATGGGCAACCGCATTAATTTCTTCGGTCCAGGGCCGCCTCATATACCCTGCGCATACCGTCTTCAATCGAGATTTTGGGCTCCCAGCCCAAGCGCTCCTTCACATAATCCATGTTGCAGTAGCGGGAGTGTACCCCAACCGGTTTGTCCAGCAAAGGCTTAATGGTAGGGTTGTAGCCGGCAAAGCGGGTAAAGATTTCGATAATCTCCAGAAAAGAGGTCAACCGGCCTTGACCGATATTGATGGCGCTACCATCCGTAATGTGTTCCATCGCCAGGAGCGTACAATCCATCACATCTTCGATGTGTACAAAATCACGTCCCTGCTTGCCACTGCCCCATACTTCAAACGGGTTTTCTTTGCCCGCAGCGCGAGCAGCAATTGCCGGAATAGGATAGGTAAGATCTTGATCTTCCCCATAGCCAGAGAAAGGCCGAATACAAGTAACCGAAACACCGTAGTATTTGGCGGCAATAAAAGCCAGGTATTCGCCAGTGAGCTTGGTCCAACCATAAGTCATGTCGGGTTGGCCCATCTTCTTAAAGTCAATATCCGTTTCGCTCAAGGCAATCGCATTGGTATCGGTTTGCAGATCTACCGGATAAGCAGCACTTGAAGAAGGGTAAAGTACCCTTGCTGGCTTGTGTTTGGTCACCCAATAGAAAAACTCCGCATCGATAGAGAGGTCAAGAGCCACCATCATAGGGTCACCATCAATTTTGGCACGGCCACCAACAATGGCAGCAAAGTGAAACACGTCCGAAAATTTGGTGAAATCAAATCCGTATTTGGTCTTTAGAAATTGATCGTCGGCGATCAACTCCCGAACCACATCTCTAAAGTCTCCTTTAAGGAAAACCATCCGTTCATCTTCGCCGAAAATTTCCAGGTTGTCCAGTTTCCGCACCGGAGTACCTTCCGGAAGCCAAGTCGAAGGGTGGGTACCCACCGATAAATCATCTACAAAAAAGATGGTGTCTTGGGTAGTGCGGTGCATACGCTTTACAAAGTTGCGTCCTACAAAGCCGCATCCTCCGGTAATCAGGTGATAGTTCATGGTTGGTTTGAGTTAGAAAAATACGGGGGCATCCCTCTCGTAATCAGGCTGCAAAGGTGTGAAAAATAATACAGAATTATGGGAGAAGACGGATTTTTTGAAGGCCAGGTTGGCCCTTTACTCCACATACCATTTTTGGCTTCTTAGACGTTATGGTAGCAATTCTATCCAGCCGATGCGAGCACATAACCTACTGGCTTGCAGTCTTCGGTCCGTCTTTCGTCACCCCGATCAATCGGCTTTTCTTTCCTATTTTTGCACCAATAACTATGAGCGTTTTTCGACCTTTTCTGTTTTTATTGATTTCTCTATGGTTTTCGCTGCCATCATTGGCGCAGGAACCAATGAATCAAACTGATGATAAAGGCCGTAAACAAGGCATTTGGATCAAGAAACACAGCAACGGTAATGTGCGCTACAAAGGCCGCTTCGAAAATGATCGCCCGGTGGGCGAATTTCAGTATTACTATGATACTGGTACAAGAAGCGGTAAATTGGTGTATCACGGTACTACCGACACCGCTGATGCTGAGTTTTACCACAAAAACTCCCGGTTAATGGCCAAGGGACTTTATGTGAAGGAGAAAAAGGAAGGCCTTTGGAAGTTTTACGATGACCGGGAAATTCTGGCCAGTGAAGAAATGTTTGTAGGTGGCGAACGACACGGAAAGGTGAGAACCTTTTTTCTGGACGGGAGTGTCGCCAGTATTGTCAATTATAGCAAAGGTCTAAAAAGTGGACCCTTTAAAGAGTTGTTTCCCGATGGAAAAACCCGAAGTGAAGGCATCTACCTCGATGGCAATTACGATGGAGAAATTAAATGGTACTTTGCCAACGGTAAAATCAAAACCAAGGGAAAATACCGAGATGCAGTAAAAGATGGCCTGTGGGTCTATTATAGTTCAGACGGTCGTACGGTTGCCCAGGAATTGTTTGAGTTGGGCCAATTGAGAAAGAAACGCATCGAAGGAGAGCAAGAAGGAAAACCTTGAGTCATGAGTAAGCATGGACGTATATTAGTGGCAATGAGTGGTGGTATCGACAGTTCGGTAGCCGCCATGATGTTGCACGATCAAGGATATGAAGTGGTGGGCATCACCATGAAAACCTGGGATTATGCCAGTTCTGGTGGCAGTAAAAAAGAAACGGGCTGTTGCAGCCTGGACTCGATCAACGATGCACGTAACCTGGCGGTCAATCGTGGTTTTCACCACATGATCCTCGACATTCGAAACGAATTTGGCGACCACATCATCGACAACTTTGTGGATGAATACCTGGCGGGACGCACCCCTAACCCCTGCGTGCTTTGCAATACCCACATCAAATGGGAAGCCCTACTGAAGCGGGCCGACATGTTGAATTGTGAGTTCATCGCCACCGGCCATTATGCACAGGTGCGGGAAGAAAATGGGCGTTATCTGGTCTCTAAGGGGTTGGACGAAAACAAAGACCAAAGCTATGTGCTATGGGGCCTTAGTCAGGAAAGCCTGCAACGCAGCCGCTTTCCACTTGGAGGATACCATAAATCCGAAATTCGGCAAATGGCCCACGACCATGGTTTTCACGAACTGGCCAACAAACCTGAGAGTTACGAGATTTGTTTCATACCCGACAACGACTACCGGGGGTTCCTCGATCGTAGGGTAGATGGATTAGCCGAAAAAGTAGAAAAAGGTCTTTATAAAGACGTTGAGGGTAATGTATTGGGGCAGCACCGTGGCTATCCCTATTATACCGTTGGTCAGCGCAAAGGGTTGGGCATGGCGTTTGGCGATCCGATGTACGTCTTAGAAATTCGCCCGGAAACCAATGAGGTAGTGCTGGGCCACAAAGATCAACTCCAAAAAACCATCATGCACGTACGAAACCCCAACCTGATCAAGTTGGACAGCATTGAAGGAGAGTTGGAGGCCATTACAAAAATCCGTTATAAAGACCGAGGTACCCACAGTGCTATCTCCAAAGAAACCGACGGCCGATTAAAAGTGGAGTTTTACAAACCAGTTTTGGCCATTGCTCCCGGACAGTCTGCCGTTTTCTACGATGGCAATGATGTGATCGGCGGTGGTTTCATTGCGCGCAAAGAGGAACCCAACGAATTGAAACGATTTACCGATGCACGTCCCGTTCGCCTATGAGCCAATGGTGGTGCATAGGGGCCTTACTGGTTTTTGGGGCAATTGCCTGTAAAGACAAATCAGGCGAACCCGAAGACCTGGGCTACGACTACTTTCCGGTGGAAACCGGACATTGGGTAGAGTACAAAGTTGACTCCATAGTTTACGACCCCTTCAACCAAAGCATCGATACTTTTCAGTTTTTTCTTCGCGAAGAAATTGCCGGTGAGTTTCAAGATCTGGAAGGCAGGTCCACTTTGCGTATCGAGCGGTTCAAGCGAGAGAATGATACCCTTGCCTGGCGGTTGATTGACGTATGGACAGCCAACCGCACCTCCACCACCGCCGAAAGGGTGGAAGAAAACGAACGCATCGTGAAGCTGAGCTTTCCGGTGCGACTGAACCAACAGTGGAACGGCAATGCCTTCAACTTGCGCCCGGAAGAAGACTTTGAATACACTCAGGTGGATGCCAGTGCCACCGTAAATGGAAATACCTTTGCCCAAACGCTAACTGTATTGCAATTCGACAATTCTAACCTGATTGAACGGGAATATAGCTTAGAACGCTACTCTCGTGAGGTCGGTCTCATCTACAAAGAACTTACTTTACTGGACCTGCAACGTGATTCAGGTCTTGACCTGCGGATGGAATACCGCGCATACGGAAATTGAAGATGATCAAAATACTACTGATGGTGATGGGTTTGCTGGGAGCGCTACTTTCTGCAACGTGTCAAATAACCGCACCCAGTAAGTATTGGATTCAGTTTACCGATAAAAACGGCTCTCCTTATTCGATTGGCCAACCCAGCGAATTTTTGTCTCAGCGGGCCATTGATCGCCGGCAGCGTTTTGGCATCCCGATCCAAACGGCCGACCTTCCGGTCAATCCACATTACATCGATCAGGTGCTGTCTACCGGCACGGTGGTTTTGATACACCGTTCTCGCTGGTTCAACGGCATCACTATTCATACCGAAGACTCCCTGGCCCTGGATTCGTTAAACCACTTGCCTTGCGTGAAAACCGTAGAACCGGTGAAGCGATTGTACGCGGCCGCCGAAAGGAGCGAACGGAAAGAACGCATTCAAACCCAGCAGGGAACTGCTACCGGAGATGCCTACGGCCAGGCCAAAGGACAGGTCTTGCAGATGCAGTTGGATTTTCTCCACAATGCCGGATTTAAAGGCAGTGGCTTGCACATTGCCGTAATTGATGCCGGATTTCGGGGTGTAGATACCCTGGAAGCATTTCAAAGTCTGATGACCAGTGGAAGAATGTTGGGCACGCATGATTTTGTAGACGGTGATCAAGCCGTGTTTGCCCATTCTACCCATGGCACCATGGTGCTTTCTACCATGGCTGCTAACTGGCCCGATAAGATGATCGGAACCGCTCCTGAAGCCAGCTATTGGCTGCTGCGCAGTGAAGAAGACCGCTTTGAAACTTTATTAGAGGAAGACAATTGGATTGCGGCTGCCGAATTTGCCGACAGTGCCGGGGTAGACATCATCAACACCTCTTTGGGCTACAATACTTTTGACGACCCCAGCCAAGACCATAGCTATGAGCAGCTGGATGGGAAAACCCTCCGCATGTCTATTGCTCAAAATTTGGCTGCCTTTCGTGGTATTTTAATGGTGACCAGCCTGGGAAATGAAGGCACCTCCCGGTGGAAAAAATTAACCGTGCCTGCCGATGCCGATAGCGTGTTGGCAGTGGGTGGGGTAACTCCCAATGGCAGTTTCTCGCGCCTCGCTTCAATCGGACCCACCTATGATGAGCGCATTAAACCCAACGTGGCGGCTCAAAGCGAATTGGTGGCGGTAGCCAGCACCGGCAATGTTTTGCTTACGGCAGCGGGAACTTCCTTTGCCTCTGGTTTAGTAGCCGGTGGGGCAGCTTGTCTGTGGCAGGCCTTTCCGCAGTACCGCAACATGGATGTATTTGATGCCATCGAACAAAGCGGGCACCGCGCCTCGCGGCCCGACAATGAAGTAGGCCACGGCATCCCCAATTTCTTCAGGGCCTACGACGACCTTTCTAACCGGAATTTGGTCGTGGTAGAAGATTTCATCCGGGTATACCCGAACCCCGCTACCGAACAAGTCACCATCGCTTTCTTCTCGGTTTCGGAACAAAGGGTAGAGGTGCAGGTCAATGACTTAACGGGCAGGACCGTATACTTCGACCAATTTGCTGCCTTGGAGGGCAGAAATCTTTTTGATTTGGAATGGGAAGGGTTGGCCCCGGGAATTTATACCGTAGTCTTAATTACCAATGATGGAATCTTGGAAGAAACGGTTATCCGACAAACTCCCTAATTCAGGTTCAAGAATAGAGATAGGTTCACGTAAAACCTGTTGACAGTCACCTTTTCCTGCCGGTTGTGTCCATCGTAAATCAAGCGTTCCGGGTTTAGGTTGAAGAGCAATTGGGTGGATAAATCATGTCCAAAGGTGAAGCCAAGCCGTCCAACGGGCATCACCCAGTCCGGATTCCAATTTTCAATCAAGTTATCGTTGGCATCAGGGGTTCCCAGTAGTCCCACCCGAAGGTATTGTACACCAAGACCTACGCTGAAGCCAAAGTCGTCCAGCTCTACTTTGGTAGCATCACGAAAAAAGTTGGCTTGCACCAACAGTGGAATACTCACCGTGCCAACCACGGTAGAGGCTACAATGTCAGGGTTGTTTGTGGTAATCACAGAAAAACTACCGGTAAGGGGTACATTGAGGGAAACACCGAGCAATTCATTATACTCAAAGATATTGGCACGTCCTTCGGTGGTTACGGTGAGCAAGCTCAAGTTGTACATTTTGATGGGTTCGAAGTAGATCAAGCCATCGATTTCCTGTGGTTCGTAATAAATCACCCCAGTGTTGAAGTGTTCGGTGAGAATAGTACCTCCCACATACCCGGTGAGAAAGTGGTTCATCTTGTAAAAAGATATCCACCGCTTTTTCATGAGGTAGAAAGGGTCCTCTAAATCCACTTCGGTTTTCTGTGCCCACCCTCCGAACGGAAGCAATGCGACCAGAATGAATAAAAGCCATTTTCTCTTGCTCATTGTGGACCTAAAAAGGGTAAGAATTGATTGGTGACCTCATTGAACCAGTAAACACCACCAGAGGTAGAAACGTGTGGTTGACCTTGTCGCAAGGCCAGGTCGGTGAAAGCTGCAAATCCGCTGAAAGAATAGCGGTTGCACTGTGTGCCATCAAACATTTGGAGCTCCCTTTGGTTGTTGTAGAACCACATCCGATCCTGATCATCGGCATTGATGTTGGAAACGATGTTGCCCAGGCATTGATCCGACGGATAGGAGGTAACAGTGCCGTTAGCATAGCGATGCACCGCAATGGTATTGGCACCCTCAGATATCCAAAGCACGCCATTGGGAGACCGGGTGATCTCCAACAGTTGTGTAAAGTTGGGATGGGAAATGCTCGTCCAGGTACCGTCTATAAAGTGGTACAAAAATTCATTTCCGGTGATCCAGAACCCACCATCGCCATCTTCTACAATATTGGTTATAGACGGGAGATCGGTGGTACCGGTAAACAGGTTGGGTGCTTGCTCGATGTTGAATTCTCCTCCTTGGTACCATCCGATTTCCAACCGTAGCGTGGCCGGAGTTAATCGATTCCAGTAGGAAAAATAAGGGTTGCCAGAATTATCAAAGGCGATGCTGCTGTAGCTTGCCTGGGCGTTGTCGGGAGGGGTAAACAGGTTGAGGTTACGGTCGGTCAACTGGAAAAGCAGTTGGTTGGCAAAAAACCAGGTATTGTTGGTACCCGCATCATTGATAGCGGTGAATTGGGCTTGCGGAGGAAGTCCATTAAAAAACTCCGAGAAAACCGACCACTGATCGTCGAGTCTGCGGTAGAACCTAAAATCGCTGGTCAGGTATACGTTTCCACTGGCATCGAAATGCAGATCATCGATGCGATTGGCCATGCTGGGTACCGCGATTTCTGAACGCTTTTCTTTTCGGCAGCCAAAGGACAAACCAACAAGAAACGGAAGAACGATTGCGTAAAGAAAAACTCGAAAAAACACGGTTCGAAAGGGTTAACGCTAGCAAGATAGCCAAAAAGCCGCACAGGTTGCAGTGTCCGATTATTTTATCCGAAAGGCAAAGCGTTGTTCCCCTTCCAGATAACCCTCCAGGTAATCACCAATTTGTACCGGACCCACTCCTGCCGGAGTGCCCGTGTAAATAAGGTCGCCAGTGCGCAGGGTAAAAAACTGACTCAGGTAGGCAATCACCCGGTGAATGGAGAAAAGCATGTCGCGGGTGTTGCCGGTTTGTTTCCGCTCACCATTGATATCGAGGTGAAAATCCCAATGGCCGGAATCGGGAAGGCTTGACAGGGGGACAAATTCGCTGATGGCGGCTGAATTATCGAAGGCTTTGGCTTTCTCCCAGGGTAGTCCCTTTTGCTTGCAGGTGCGTTGCAAATCCCGGGCAGTAAAGTCTATGCCCAATCCAACTTCATCGTAATACTTGTGCGCAAAGCGCTCTTCAATGTTTTTACCCAGGCGCTTGATTTTTACCACTACCTCGGTTTCAAAGTGGATTTCTTTGGAAAAATCGGGGTAGAAAAAAGGTTTGTTGCGGGTCAAAAGCGCAGTGTCTGGTTTTAGGAAAAACACCGGTTCGTTCGGAATGGCATTGTTCAGCTCTTTGGCATGGTCCGCATAATTGCGGCCAATACACATGATTTTCATAAGATTCAGAATCGATTTGAAGCGGCCATACTTTCTTTCACCGCTTTCAATACCCGTTTGGTTTCTGATGGAAAGTCACCTTGCAGCATCCAGCCATAGTAGCCAGGCTCGTTGCGCAACACGTCGGTAACCAAACGCCCACGGTGTTTGCCAAAGTTGAACAGCACCTCTTTCTTATCGTTGTATACAAACCTGCCCGCCAAATCTACATTGTTGTTTCGGCGGCTAAACTCATGGAGGAAATCCATGTCGTTTTCAAGGTTGTCGTAGCGTTCGATTTGTGCCCGCAGCACTTCGAAAGTAGCCCGAATATCCGCTTCAGCAGAGTGGGCATTTTCCAGATTTTCGCCACAGTAAAATTGAAAAGCCGCCGAAAGGGTGCGCTGTTCCATCTTGTGAAAGATGTTTTGTACGTCCACCAATTTGCGCCCCTCGACCTCAAAAGTGATGCCCGCTCTTTCAAATTCTTCTACCAGCAAGGGAATGTCGAATTTGTTGGAGTTGAACCCGGCGAGGTCGCATTCAAACAAAAATTTGAACAAAGAACCGGCAACGTCTTTAAAAGTCGGTTCGTTGGCCACATCAGCATCTGAAATGCCGTGAATTGCCGACGACTCGGCCGGGATGGGCTGCTCAGGATTAATGCGCAGCGTTTTCACTGTTTGGCTTCCGTCGGGCTGTACTTTCAGGATGGCAATTTCTACAATGCGGTCTTTGGCCACTTGGGTTCCGGTAGTTTCCAGATCGATAAAGGCCAGCGGCCGTTGAAGGTTCAATTTCATACTTTGAGAAGTGTCAGTGGGGCAAATGTAATTAAAGGCCGCTTATTTTAGCCCGGAAGCAAGGGGCCAAAAACCAAAGCTCCCCGCCTGCCGAGGCAGACAAGGGAGCTTCACACCACACGAAAATCTTCGGTTGCTAAAACTTCAACACAATATTATAAGCGCTTTCCGGGGCGTTTATATTCAGTTCACAACGGCGGTTTTGAAGACGTCCTTCCGGGTTGTCTTCGCCATTGGGTTTGGTATTAGAGGCCACGGGTTGGGTTTCTCCAAACGATACATAACTAATGCGGCTTTCGCTTAAGCCTTTTGACTTCAAATAGGCCACAGCTGCCAATGCACGGCGTTCTCCCAAACTCATATTGTATTCCTCGGTGCCGATCCAGTCGGTATGGCCCGCCACGCGCAATACCACTTCTTCATTGGCCATGAGGTAATCAAACAGTTTGTCCAATTCTGCTTTGCTGGCATCTTTCAAAAAAGACTTATCGAAATCGAAGAGCAGGTTTTTAAAAACGATGGGACCTTCAGTAACTGCCGGTTGTGGATCGGGTGTTTCTTCCGTGGTAGCTTGGTTTGAAGGAGTGTCCGTAGCTTTTTCTTTGTTTACAGTAGGTTGGGTAGCCTCGGCCAGCGCTTCTTTAGTAGAAGACGACTCTGATTTAGTGATTTTCTTGGGAGCTTCTTCGGCAGGCGTTTCACCTGGTGGTTTTACTTGATCGGCTATTTCGCCCGAAGCCTCCGTGGTAGTGGTGGAAGCTATAACGGCAGCCTGTGCAATTTGATTGTCCAGTTCCGCCAATTGTTGATTCAAATAATTGTCTTCAGGTCGAATCTGAGCAGCGGCAATGTAGTTGGTGCGGGCCTTTTCAAAATCTTTTTCTTTCAGTGCCTCATCTGCTTCGGCAACTAATTGTCGGAATACAATCGCCTCTTGCTCTTTTTGACGTTGATTCTCCAAATCGGCCACCAGCCCGTCGATGGCTACCATGCGATCATTGGGATACTCTACTCCTGGTCTCAACCGAGCGGCAGCTTGATAATTCAACCGTGCCGTAGCGTAGTCTTTGTTGTCAAAAGCCTGATCGCCCAAAGCTAAATAGTTACGGTACTGATTGTTGACCTGCTCGGTTTGCCCTTCTTCGGCCATCTGCACCATCAGCTGATCAATTTCTGTGATCTTTTGCTTGGGATACAACTCATCTTGACGCAGCTCCAATGCCAGGAGATATTCGTTTTTGGCTTTAGGATATTCGGCTTTTATAAAAGCACTGTCGCCAGCCGTAACGTAGTCTGCATAGCGCTGCTCAATGGCCATTTCACGTTCTGCCAACAAGTTATCGATTGATTTAACTTGCATTTTGGCATAATCTCCCTCAGGTTTTAGGGCTCCCGCAGCCTGGTAGTTGAGCCGTGCCTTGGCCAGGTCGTCAGATTCCAAATTGGCATTGGCTTGGTCAATCAATTGCTGATAAGCAATGTCTTTTTCAGAATATTCGGCTAAATCCACCTGTTTGCGTTCTCCAAGGTCCAAAACACTGAGATAAGCCATGTAGTGATAGGTTGCAGTATCACTTTGGGTCACTTGATTTGGCAACCGATCTACATAATCGGAGTAAAGCGAATCCATCAATAGCCGGTCAGCTTTGCCACTTGGTCCGGTAAAGGAAGAACTTTGATAGTTGGACTTGACTACCGATTCGATATCGAAAAAAGCATCGTTGAAACGGGCAATTTGCGAAATGGGTTGGTTCGCCGAATCTCTGATGGTAAGCAGTTGAACTTCTTGATAGAGGTGATAGTACTCACATTGGCGAGGTACTGAAAAGCGCCCTTCGTTGATTAAAGACTCCCCGGAAGTAATTGCTACGTCATACGTTCTGCGGGTAGGAAGCCGCATCAGGTACTTGCCAGTTTGTGGGTCAGAACTGAACGTATAGCTCTGTTGGGTCTCGGTATCGGTTACTTTAATCCGCGCTGCTACCGGTTTTTTATCGTCTCCCGAAACGACCAACCCCCTGATTTCAGCAGTATTTACCGACAGGCATTCTTGAGAAATTCTAAAAATGTCCATATCACCAAATCCTCCGGTACGAGAGGAAGAATAGAAACCGACCGAGCCACGGGCATTGGTGATGTAATAAATTTCATCGCCTGCCGTGTTAATGGGCGAACCCAGGTTCTCCGGTTTGCTCCAGTTGCCATTTTCCCAAACCGATTTGAAAACATCGTAGCCTCCAACAGAATTGTGCCCCTTAGATGAAAAGAACAATGTGCTTCCATCGGGGGAAATGAAAGGAGCATCTTCGTCAAAGGCAGTATTGATGTTGGGACCGAGGTTTTTCAAATCGGACCACTTGCCGTTGGGTAAGCGATTGGTATAGAAAATATCACGGCCCCCCAAACCTTCTTTGCGGTCGCTCACCACAAACATTGAACGGCCATCGTTGGAGATAAAGACGTGGGTTTCTTGAAACTTTTTGGTGTTTATCTCATCTCCCATGTCTACAGGAGGCAGCCAACCTTCTACCCCCAAATCAGAGCGCCAAATGCCATTCTGCCGGTAGATGAAAAGCTTTGTCTCATCTCCGTTATAGTTGATGGCCGCCTCATGAAAAGGAGTATTGATGGTGGAGTTCATCACCTCGTTACTCGGGTCCAGGTTGGAAGCTTTGCTCCATTCTCCCGCTTTAAAAACCGTGAAATAAATGTCTTCGAAAAATTTTTGATCGAAATAGATTTCTCCACCAGTACTTCCCGTTCTGCGAGAGGTAAATAATAAAACCGATTCATCGTCTTTGATAACCGGAGCATAATCAGGAAACTTTGAATTGATCGCAGCCCCTAAATTTTCTACTTGAATTCCAGCTTTAGGATTGTCTGCAAATGCTTTGCCATGGCGACACATGACCAAATAGCGGTTCACATCCTGTAGCAGAATCAATGCATTTCCTCGGTTGCGCGATAAGTAAGACTTGAAACTGTTGTAGGCAACGATAGCACCGTCAAAGTCGCCTTTGTAGTGCTTGGAGCGCCCGATGTAGTAAAGTATTTCAGGAATAGTGTCCTGTTTCGAATTTTTCAATGCCGATTCAAAGTAGGGGAGGGCCTTTTCTTTTTCAATGGGTGAGTTGTAGTAACTCAAACCTGCTCCATAGTTGTAGGCTACACTGTTGGGGTCCTCTTTCAGCAATTGCTGGTAAACTTTTTTCGCCTCCTCAAAGGCTTCTGTTTCCAGCAACTTACGGCCCTTCTTTTCCAGTTTTGCGGCCTCTTTGCTTTGCGCCATCAATCCACTGCTCAAGAGCAAGCTGAAAACCAGCAAAATGCTAGTTCGGCAAACTCTCCAAAAGAGTGTTGTGAAAGAAGGCGGAAGCTTGCTGCTCATGTTGGACGAGTCCGTTACATCCACTAATGGATGCTAACAAAACTATCCATAAGGGCAGCCTGTCTCTTTTAGCCTTTTCGAAATTTTAAACAGGAAACTGTTAATTGACCACTAACGAGCGCGTACTCGAACGTATTGAAATTGCTCGTAAATCGACTTTCTGGCAATAGGATCGTTCCGGTATTCCGGCCCTTGGACCAACGCAAGAACATTGGAAAAAGTCACCTTGGAAGTGTTCACTCCTTTGGCCTTTAAATCAGCGATTAGCCGCTCTCGGGCGCGTTTTGCCCGAATGTCAGACAAGTTTTCGTTGGTTTTGTACGTAGCTGTCGGCACCTTAGAAGCACTGGCTTCGATAGAGACATTGGCCTCACCGTTCACTTCAATCAAAAGGGCCACTCCATCTACAAAATCACGCCATTTTTCCTCTGAAGCATTGACCCGGTTTTTGTTGTAGGTAAAGTAACGTTCGTAGTTTACAGGTGGAGCTTTGGGTGTTTCTTGCGCTTGTGCCACCGTCTGTTTCCCTTTGTCTATCGGATCAACGCCACCATCCGATTTTTGAACCACCATTGCGCTATCCTTACCCGCGCTGGTATCGTTTAGCATCACCAGCTCCTTAGGCGTAGGTTCCCGGAAGGTAAAATCTTCTGCTTCGCCGGTAGTTACCAATGTGCGGGTCACTTCGCCGGTGTTGAAATCTGTTTCTTCGTCTACGTCCACCAAATCTACCCGCAGTCGAGCCAGAGGGGTATCGTCCTCATTAGACAGTTGCAACGATAGCGAATCGTCACCCAACTCGTGGTAGCGGAAGTAGCCTTCGCGGCTTACATATTCAGAGTATACTACTTTTCCTTGTGGGTCTACGTAGTTCATTTTCAAGCCCAGGGGCAATTCGCGGTCTTCATCTTCCAGTTGCAATTGATAGCGGATATTTTCGCTCAAAATATCGTCCATCAACACAATGACCTCCGTTTTGCTGGTATCGCCGAAAGAAACCGGACGTAACAAAATTTCACGCTTGATTTCCCTATACTCTGTTCCGGGAGGCACCGTAATGTCCTCTTCGTAAGATGTGTTCTCGTCAAATTGATAAACGATGTGGTAGTCTTTTCCCGCTGGAATAATGAATACAAAGCTGCCGTTCCGGCGGTTAGGCCGACTTTCTCCTACCAACAAGCCGTTTTTGTTGTCGGTGATGATAATCTTGGTTTCCTCCGGCAGGGTCATTCCTTTAGCAATGAGAATAAATCCTTTGAGCAAGGCAAAGCCTCCAAGATCTACCTCCACATCCTCGCGTGGTTTTTCAATCAGGTAAATGTCAGTTTTTCCAAAACCACCTTCACGGGCCGAAGAATAATAAGCACGCTCTCCGTCGGGGGTAGTGATGTAGAACACATCGTCGTCGGTGGTATTGATGGGATAACCAATGTTGGTGGGTGGCGACCAGGAACTGTCGGTACCCAGCTTAGAATAAAAAATATCGTAACCGCCCATGGTTCGGTGACCATTAGAGCTGAAGTAAAGCGTTTTATCATCCGGGTGGATGAAGGGGCCGTCCTCGTCGAAAGGCGTGTTGATGGTAGGGCCCAGGTTTTGCGCGGCACTCCATTTCCCATCGGGCAAACGGTAGCAGCGGTAAATGTCTTTCCCGCCATAGCCACCTTTACGGGCACTTACAAAGTACAAGCGTTGTCCATCGGCTGAAACTGTTACGTGGGTTTCGTACTCACGGGTGTTGATGTCAGAACCCAACAATTCCGGAGTAGACCAAAGGGTATCTTCCAAAGTACTCTTGTAAAGCTGACCGTTGCCATTTTGGTCTTTGTAAATGAAAATGGTTTGGCCGTCAGGAGAAATGCCAATGGTGGCATCGTGATCGTCTTTGCGGTTTATGTTCAACAACTCTGGATTGGTCCATTCGCCGGAAGCACCGCGATAGGCCACATAAATGTCCTCGTAGTAGAGTTTGTCTTCCACCTCTGTGTACTCGGAGTTGCTGCTGTCGGTGCGCAACCGGCGGGAGGTGAAAAACATAAAATTCTCGTCCAGGGAAATAACCGGGCTATACTCTGGAAACTCAGTGTTGATGTTTTTGCTTACGTTGATGATGTTGACGTCTACTGGTGTGCTCATCAGCTCTTTGGCTACTTGACACATTTGCAACTGACGATCAGCATCTTGTAGCAGAAAGTGTTTTTTACCGGCCTCTTTCTTGAATTTTTCGAAGCTACTGATAGCCTCGTCAATGTAATTGTTGAGGTGGTAGGTGCGGCCCAGGTAATAATAGGTGTCTACCGGAGCTTTTTTCTCTGTGTGGGAAAAGGTATCGTAATTCTTTGCAATGTTGTTACCGGCCTCTTTGAAATAAGGGAGGGCCTCTTTGCGCTCTACGCTAATGTTGAACAAACACAGCCCTACCTTGTAATTGACGTTGGCATTGCTGGGATCGTCTTCGAGCAAATCTTTCCAGATGGGGAGCGCAATGGCATAATAGCGGTCTTCCAACAATATGTTGGCCTGAGCAAAGCGATCTTTAAACGACTCTTTCTCAGTCTCTTCTGTATTTTCCTGCGCAACGGCTGAGAAACCAAGCAACAAAAGGGTAATACAAACCCAGGAGGACACAAAGTGCTTCATAAGGAATGGAATAGGCAGTCTAATGGCGTAGAGTAGCCTTGCCAAAAATATTCGATTAGGTACCCTTACGAGAGTATCCTCAACAAAGTTCCTAACAGTGGGCAGTTAGTGAGAATTAGATGTCCCGATCGATGTTGAACTGTTCCAGGTAATCGGCTACCCGGCGTACGAACATCCCTCCCAAAGCACCATCTACCACGCGGTGATCGTAACTGTGGGACAAGAACATCATGTGGCGAATACCAATGGTATCGCCGTGTGGCGTTTCAATCACAACCGGCTTTTTGCGAATAGCACCAGTAGCCATGATGGCCACTTGTGGCTGGTTGATAATCGGGGTACCCATCACGTTACCGAAGGTCCCCACATTAGTGACAGTGTAGGTGCCGCCTTGAATTTCGTCGGCCGCCAATTTATTGGCCCGAGCCCGATTGGCGAGGTCATTCACCGTTTTGGCAAGACCAACAAGGTTGAGCCGATCGGCATTTTTGATCACCGGCACAATAAGGTTGCCACTCGGAAGCGCAGCCGCCATGCCCACATTGATGGATTTTTTGCGCACAATGTTGTTGCCGTCCACCGAGATGTTGATCATCGGAAAATCTTTGATCGCTTTGACAATAGCTTCTATGAAAAGCGGGGTGAAGGTGATTTTCTCTCCTTCACGTTCTTGAAATTTTTTCTTGACACGGTTTCGCCACAACACCAGGTTGGTCACGTCAGCCTCTACAAAAGAGGTAACGTGTGGAGAAGTCTGCATGCTTTTCACCATGTGATCAGCAATCAACTTGCGCATCCGGTCCATTTCAATAATTTCTACATCACCATTTACTGAAGTGGCGGGAGCAGGAGCAGCAGTTGGAGTTGGAGCAGCTTTCGCGGTTGGAGCAGGAGCTGCCGGTGCGGGTGGCGCTACCGTGGTAGCGGCATGAGCAGCAACGGGTGCACTGCCGTTGGCGGGCCGGTTGGCCACGTAGTTCAACAAATCTTTTTTGGTGAGGCGACCGTTCGCCCCGGATCCAGGTACCCGATCAAGTTCATCGCGGGAGATACCTTCCGTTTTGGCAATGTTGCGCACCAACGGAGAATAAAAGCGGTCTCCTCCGCTGAAATCAGCAGTGGTGACGGTGGTAATGGCTTCTTGAACGCTTTGATTGGCAATTGCCGCTGCTGCTACTTCCTGGGTGGCTTCTAACGCTTCTACTACCGGTGCGGCAGGAGCGGAAACACCGTTAGACGATGGCGCATCAACGTCTGAACTAATGATGGCAATAACTTCACCCACTTGGGCTACTTCGTCTACATCCTTTAAAATTTCGACCAAAGTTCCACTGGCAGGAGAAGGCAACTCGTTGTCCACCTTATCAGTTGCAATTTCTACAATTGATTCTTCAGCTTCTACGGTTTCGCCGACGGATTTCAACCATGAGGTAACGGTACCTTCGGTAACACTTTCCCCCATTTTTGGCATCAAAACTTCAATACGGGCCATCTTGATAAAATTTGTTTTTCCTGGATTGGACCGCAAAAATACTCTAAAACTTTCGTATCTCAATGCAGATAAGCCAGCATCCTGCTCCGCTATTCGGTGCTTGCGCTACTCGTTTATTCCGCTAATTTTGGGGTGCTGTAAGCATGAAACTGATACAGAAATACGGATATCTTTTTCGTCGAATGCGCCTGGTGCATTACCTCCACAATTGGATGAACCGCGATGCATTAGCCTATTTGAAGCCAATGTATCGTAAAGCCGGACTTCAAAAAAGTGTGCTTTCGAGTATTTCGCATAAAGATTTTAAAAAACACGCCCTTCCCGAAACCCTGCCTTGGTTAGACCGTCCCGAGGCCTTGTCGGCCATCAACCAACGGCAGGAGGAATGGGATGCTGAAACCGAAACCCGCTTAAAGCAATGGGTAGAAAAAGGCTACCTCGTATTGGAAAAAGGCGTACCGGAAACATTAGTAGACGGCATCAACCAAGATGTGGAACACATTATTGAGCGTGGTTTGCTCCCATTTCACTTTTCCAATACCCGGGTGATGAATTGCATCTTGCATTCCGAAGCCTTGAAGCAGTTGGTAAAATCGCCAATTCTGGAACGTTGGTTGCCACTATTGTTGGGGCGAAAAGTGAAGCCTTTCCAAACCATGAATTTCTTAGTGGGGAGCAAAGCCCGCGCCCACTCCGATACCATTCACATGACCACCGAACCCCTGGGGTACCTCATTGCCATTTGGGTGGCGCTCGAAGACATCCATCCCGACAGTGGTCCGGTGTTTTATTATCCAGGAAGCCACAAGTTGCCCTACGTCTTATCCAAAGGATTTGATACCGGTAACACTTCGCTCACCGTAGGCAAGCATTACTATGAAAACTACCTGGACCACATTGAAGAAATGATGGAAAAAGAAGGGTATGAAAAAGAAGTATTGATAGCCAAGAAAGGCGATATCTTAATTTGGCACGGCAACCTTATCCACGGTGGAACGCCGGTCATCAACCCGGAACTGTCCAGAAAAAGCCTCGTGATCCACTATTTTGCTGAAGATGTGATTTGTTACCACGAATTGACCCAGCGCCCGGCCATTCCCGTGATTTAGGAGTTTCAATTGGCCAAATGTGGGTGGTCGGTAATGATACCGTCTACGCCTCTTTTCAACAGTTTTTGCATTCGTTTTGGACGGTTCACCGTCCAAACGTTCAGGGGTTTGTTCAACTGGTGAAACTCACGAACGATCCTTCGACTGGCAAACTGATGGTTGATGCTGAACTCCTTGACCCAATGGTAGCGCTTCAGACTCCCAATGCGCCACCGGGTATCGCGGTACGCCGGCAGATAGGGCAACTTAAACTCCAACAATTTGTGATAGTTCAAAGCTGGTGCCAATTCGTGCAGGCGAAAGAGCACCCGATCATCAAAAGATTGCAAAATTACCCAGGAGGTCGCCTTGTGACGCAGAATCAGGTCGATGATCCGCGCTTCAATACCGGGATAGCTTGCGGATCCCGCTTTCACCTCAATCACTAATTGTGCTTTACCGCCCACCAAAGCCAACACTTCGTCGAGGGTGGGAATGCGCTCGGCTGGAAAGGTGGTCTCCTTGCCTACTTTCAGTTGTTTGAGCTCAGAAAGGTTGAAATGAGTGAGTGTACCACGCCCGGTAGTGGTGCGGTTCAATGTACGATCGTGCAGAACAATGACCTCGCCATCTTTTGATTGGCGCACATCAATCTCTATCCGATCGGCATTGGTAGCCAATCCTTTGCGCACAGCGGAAAGGGTGTTTTCTGGGGCCAGTCCAGCGGCTCCCCGGTGGCTCGTGAGCTTGTAGAAGCGCTGACCTTGCCGCCCTTTCATGGAAGCTTAGAAATATACTTTAAGCCTATTGGTCTGTAAACAGCACGTTATTGAACGTACCGTTGGTGATCGAAACCGTATCGATGGGTACCGAAAGGCTAAAGGCATCAAAAGAGAACGTACCCGACAAGCGGTTGTTGGAAGTGCTCAAGCTGGTAATTTCAAAATTACCGGATACAGGCACGTATTGAGTAGTGTCATTATTGGTTACGATGCGCACCAATGCACCACCACTGGGGCTGGCGATGGTGAAATCGTAATTGCCTTGGGTAGTACCGTTGGCAGTAAGAATAATGGTTCTGGTTTGGTCGGTAGTAACACCGGTGATTACAGTAGCTCCATTGGAACGTACTGCTCCGGGGGCATCTGCCGACCATGCGGTCCCATCAATGTCGGCATCCATAGAGCCAATCAATTGTTCGGTTACTTGTTCGATTGGATCATCATCGTCACCGCATGCAGCAAACATTACCAAACATGCAACCAAAGTAATTCCAGAGATTAGAAAGCGTTTCATATTGTATTGATGGTTTTATTTCAGCGCTAAGAGGGCAAAGGTAACGAATTTGAGCAGTAGCCGAATATCAACGTAAAACCCTGAATTCTACCCGTCGGTTTTCAGCGTGTTCTGCTTCCGAACAATCTGTGCCGTTGCCACAGCGGTTGACCAATTGTGTTTCGCCAAAACCCTGATAAGTGATCCGGCCAGCGGCAACGCCTTTGCCGACAATGTATTGCCGTGCGGCTTTGGCCCGTTGTTGTGACAATTGCAAGTTGTAATCGTCATTGCCGCGGCTATCGGTGTGCGCACTCAATTCGATTTTTAACTTGGGATTCATACGCAGCACTTCGACCACCTTGTCCAACATCAGCCGGGTGTCTTCTTGTAATTGAGAGTCGTTGAGTGGGAAAAAGATTTTTTCCCGGATCACAACCTGCTTGCCGTTGGCTTGTAAGCCATCCGATTGAGCGAGGTCAAGCCACGGGTCTTCCACATAATAGTCGCTCAACTGGTGTTGATCTCCGGGTAAAAAAGTGTAGTTAAAATCCTTGTTCGGCTCCACTTTTATCCTTCGAATGGTATTGCCATCCACATCGGCCACGATTAGTGTACGCACTTTCAAAAGGCGCAGGTCATTTTCATCAATGTTCACAGAGTAATTCCTACCCGGAAACAGGTCCACAAATTTAAACCTGCCCTTTCCGTCAGTGGTGGTGGAGAAGCGGTTGCCTTTCCCATCGGTAAGTTGTAGTGGCAAGTTGGACATCGCTTCGGTAGCTCCATTGCCGGAGCGGAGTTGTCCCTGAATATCCATGCGTACCTCCGAGCGATCTACCATGAGCAACCGCACCAAGTTGGTGTTGCCCTCTTGCAATTGAAATTTAAGGGTGCCGGTAGTGCCAGCCGTCATCCGTTTGACCGGTCGGTAGTGATGGTCGGCGAGAATCACCGGTTGGTCCAACTCAGAATCTTCCAACTGAAGCCGAACCAAATAATTGTTGTCAGCAGGTAATTTGGAGAATACAAAAGAGCCAAAAGCATTGGTGGTAACGGTTTCGATCACCTTACCGTTTTCATCTACTAATTCTATTTTGCGAAAGGCAAGGGGCTTCGATTCCTTACCACCCAAAATCAGCGCACCCGATATGATCTCTGTATCGTCTTCCAAGTGCAAGGTACCCATAGATACTTGTTCCGGTGGCAGCAATTCAAATTGAAACCCATCGGCACTCGGGGTAATTTCTTTGATGACCTCCCCTTGCTCGTTCACAATTATGAGTTTGCCCAAACGTGCCAACTCTGGTCCTGAACTGAGGGCAATTTTCTGATTGATCACCAGATTGACGAAAGAAAAGATGCCGTTTTCATCGGTAGAAGCATAAAGTTGATTTCCAGCTGCGTCTACCAAAGTGAGGTTGGCTTTCTGAACCGGAGCTTTAGATGCTGCTACCAATAATTTGCCTTTCAGGTCCAAGGCCACTTCTGTTTCGGACAGCCGCAAGAGGTTGACTTCGTTTTCTGAACCTTTGAACGTTGCCTCAATGGTACCGGGAGCCATACTGCGGTAGCGCTGAATCCGGGTTCCGTGGCGGTTGGTCAATACATAATCGGTATCGGGAGGAATGGATCCGTCCTCAGCCTCCACTTGCACCATAAAGGCTTGATCAGCCGGGAGTTTAGCAAAAGTAAAGGCCCCTTTTTCGTTGGTAATGGTGGTCTCCAGCACATTTCCAGCTTCGTTTAAAAGGCGCACTACTTTGAATTGAAGGGGGGCTCCGGTTTGCGCTTGCTGAAAAATACCGGATATAGGTGTCAACTCGGAACCGGAAAAGTCGGTTGCTTTTTGCCGGGCAACAATAGCTTCTGAGGTCTGAAAAGCTGTTTCCGTAGGGTCGATGAAAAGACCTTTTTGGAAATTTTCCTGGTATACCTCATCGTCCATAAAGCCTTTTTCTTCCGAATTGTAGATGAGGCGTGCGAAGGGTTGTTGAAATTTTTTGATGTTCAGATAGCCGATGTCAGGTTGAAACATGGCCACTTCGCTGATGTTGTAAACCGGCTCGATGCTCCAATCGGCGGAGGGAACCTGAGCCGTTAGCACTTCAAGAATAAGGTCGACATAGCCGGGCTTGGAAAAGAACACTTTGTGGTCGGCATCAAACTTCAAGCGAAACTCGAACCGGCCTTTGTTATCGGTGATTTGCTGTTCGATTTCCTGGCCAGCTTTTTCCACCTTAATGGTCACTCCTGATAGTTTGGAGCCCTCATCTACTACTTTTCCTTTGAGGGTAAGGAAACCCTTAGAGGTAGTTTGTGCGTCTGTTTCTGTGAAAGAAAAGATCAAAAACAAGCCAAATACCGCTACCAGTGGTAGTTTGTGAGCAAAATGTAGTAAGGCGCGAGACACTGGGAAAGAGTTGAATGAATGCATTCGGATGAGCCTGGTATATTCAAAACTATCAAATTTCCATTACGCGTACTTTCCCTTAGCGTTTCAATCTTTATGTAACTATTTCACAAAAAACAATTCTTACTTCTGGCACAACCTTGTAATTCCCACAATTGACACATTGGTAATTTCGAGTAGTACAGATTAGGTTAACATGGTCATTTTTAATATTTTCAAGCCATCCAATTCAGGCTTACGATCATCAGTCGGGTGATGTTCAACTCGCTTCGTCATATCATTTTGGCAGGACTTTGCTGTTTTGCGCTCTTGCTAATCCTTCCCAGCGAAAGTTTAGCTCAAGAGCGTAAGAAAAAAGAAAAAACCGAGCAAGAACTCTTAGAGGAGGAAATTGAGGCCGAAATTAGGGCAGAGCTAGAAGCGGCTGAAGCCGAAGAAAAAGCCGAAAAACAGCGCGAAAAAGAGGAGAAAGCACAGCAAAAGGCGGCAGAGGAAGAACGCAAACGAAAAGAACGAGAAGAAGCGGCTGAACTCGCAGCAGCTAAGAAAGCAGAAGCCGAAAAGGCAGCCAAAGAAGCTGCGGCCAACGAACGGTACAACAAACTGGTAGCGGCCGGCGATAAATTTTTAAGTGACAACAATTTTGCCAAGGCAGCGGAGGCGTATAAAGAAGCACAAAAGGTAAAACCAACCGAAAGCTATCCTACGAGCCAAATTGGAGTGGTAGACCAAAAACGCAAAGCCGCTGAGGAGGAGGCACGCAAGAAAGCGGAGGCAGCTGCCATTGAGAAAAAGTATCAGGAACAAATACTTCTTGGCGACAAGGCCCTGACCGCCGGCAAATGGGACGATGCACGCAATGCATACAACGGAGCACTGAAAGTAAAATCGGGGGCGAAATACCCAACCGAAAAAATTGCGGAAGCCAACCGAAAGGAGAAACAGCAGGAAGAAGCCCGAAAAGCTGCCGAAGAAAAAGCCGCTAAGGACAAAAAATACCAGGACCTGATCGCCAAAGCCGATGGGGAATTGAAAGGCAAGCAATACGATGCGGCCATTGCTACTTACCGGGAGGCCTTGGTGGTAAAACCCAACGAAGCCTACCCCAAATCCAAAATTAGTGAGGCCGATCAGGCCAAGGCTGCTGAAGAAGCAGCACGCAAAGCTGCAGAGGCAGCTGCGGCCAAAGACAAAGAATACAACGACCTGATTGCCAAGGCAGACCAGTTGCTGGCTGGGAAATCGTTTGATGATGCGCGAAAGGCTTATCAGGATGCTTTGAAGGTAAAGCCCGAAGAAGCTTATCCCACGAAAAAAATTGCGGAAGCAGAGAAATTAAAGGCTGAAGCGGAATCGGCCAAACTGGACGCAGACTACCAGACCAAGGTAGACCGCGGGGATCAGTTGTTGAACGAAAAGAAGTGGGAAGAAGCCCGGTTGGCTTATCAGGATGCCCTCAAGGTGAAGCCAAATGAAAGTTATCCCACCAAGCAAATTGAAACCGTTGATCGGTTGAAAGCCGAAGAAATAGCTGCTAAAAAAGCGGCTGAGGAAGAAGCTGCGCGTTTGGCTGCTGAAGAGGAAGCCCGAAAAAAGGCCGAGGCCGAACAAGCGGCTGAAGACAAAAAATACAACGATCTGATCGCCAAAGCCGATCAATACTTTGATACCGGGAACTATGCTGAAGCCAAGTTGACTTATTCCGAAGCCGGCACGGTGAAACCGGAGGAGAAATACCCTTCCACCCGAATTAAAGAAGCTGAAAAAGCCATTGCCGATGCTGAAACAGCCCGATTGGCAGAAGAAGAAGCGGCACGCATCAAAGCTGAGGAGGAGGCTGCTGCTAAAAAAGCTGCGGAAGAAAAGGCCGCCATAGACAAGCAGTACAACGACTTGATTGCTTCGGCAGACAAATATTTTGGTGAAAAAAACTACAACGAAGCCCGATTGACTTACAAAGAAGCCGCTGCCGTAAAATCGGATGAAAGTTATCCTGGTGAGCAATTAAAAGCCATTGACCGCCTTGAAAAAGAAGCCGCGGAGGCCGAAGAAGCTGCACGTAAAGCTGCCGAAGAGGAGGCCAAACGCAAGGCCGAAGAAGAAGCCGCAGCCCGCAAAGCGGAAGAGGAAGCGGCCAAGCTAAAAGCCAAAGAGGAAGAAGCGGCAGCCAAGCGCAAGGAAGAAGAGGAAGCAGCAGCCCGCAAAGCTGCCGAAGAAGCAGCGCAACGCAAAGCCGAGGAAGCGGAAGCAGCTCGTAAAGCCGAGGAAGAAACGGCCAGGCAGAAAGCCAAAGAAGAGGAGGCGGCTCGCAAAGCGGCTGAAGAAGCAGCGCAACGCAAAGCCGAGGAAGCGGAAGCAGCCCGGAAAGCTGAAGAAGAGGCGGCCATGCAGAAAGCCAAAGAAGAGGAAGCCGCTCGTAAAGCGGCCGAGGAACAAGCCCGCAAAGAAGCCGAAAAGGCCGAAAAGGCAGCTGCTGAGGCCGCCAAACGTGAAGCTGAAGAAGCTGAAGCCGCTAAGAAAGCCGCTGAAGAACAAGCCCAACGCGAAGCCGAAGAAGCCGAAAAGGCTCGATTATCTGCTGAAAAAGCGGCCAAGGAAGCCGAAGCTAAGAAAGCAGCCGAGGCCGAAGCGGCTAAAAAAGCTGCGGAGAAGGCGGCAAAAGAAGCGGCAGACCAAAAAGCCAAAGAAGAAGCTGCAGCCAAAAAAGCCGCCGAGGAAGCGGCAAAGCAAAAAGCTGCAGAAGAGGAAGCAGCACGAAAAGCAGCAGAGCTCGAAGCTAAAAAACAGGCCAAAGAAGCCGAAAAAGCACAGATCGCAGCCGAAAAAGCCGCCCGAGAAGAATACGAAGTGCTCATTGTCGCTGCGGATGAGTTGCACCTCGCCAAAAGTTATACCGAAGCCAAAACCAAGTATCAATTGGCGTCCCGCTTGCAGCCTACTGAAGAATACCCCAAGGGTAAGATTGCCGAAATCGACGAGTTGCTCAAACGACAAGCGGAGAAAGCCAGAAAAGCTGCCGAGGTGGCTGAAAAAGCGGAAGCAGCAAAACAAGCTGCCAAAGCGGAAGCCGAACGCAAAGCTGCTCAGGCCGCTCAACGCCAACAGGAATTGGCCGAACAACGCCAAAAATTAGAAGAAGCCAAGCGCAAAGCGGCCGCTAAAGCTCCACGACCCGCCGGCGGTGGAGGTGGTTTTCAAACCTTTAGTCTCGAAGACGATGGAGTGCTGCGGGAGCGAAAAGACAAGTTGAAGTTCTATGAGGACCTGGCCCGGAGGTATCCTGAAGGCGTCACCGAAGAGGTAGTTCAGGACGATGAAAAGAAAAAAGTGATCCGCCGGATAGTGGTCAAAGAAGGCCGAGGCAACGAATACACCAAGGTCATCCACCATTGGGGAGGTGTCTTCTACTTCAGAAATGGGGTAAACATCTCTCCCTACACCTTCGAAAACGAAACCCGAACCTGATAAATAGGTTTAGTGAGCGTTTTCACTTCCCTCTAAAGCAGTTGCTTTTTCGTTGTAATAAACGGCTTGTTCCTGATTGCCCTGCCTTTCATTGGCAAAAGCGGCTATGTGGAAAGCATCCGTGTAAACGGAATCCAACTTAAGGGCCATTTCTGCATCGGTAAGCATTTCCTGAAACTTGCCCAGTTCTCCGAAAGCAATGGCTCGCTTCACATAAAATTCTGGAGTGGAGGAATTGACCCGAATGGCCCTGCTGTGGAGTTTGATGGCTTTTCCGTACTCCTTCATTTCAAACAAGATCATGCCTTTCACATACCAGGCGTGTCCAACTTTTTCCCGGCCCATGCGCAAGGCATGATTGATGTCTTTTAGCGCAGCCTTGAGGTTTCCAAGGTACATTTGGCACTCCGCCTTTAGCTCCACAGCTTCCACATGGTAGGGGAAAAGGCTCACCTCCTGATCGAAAAAAGGAATCGCTTTTTCGTATTCCTCCATCTCATAGTAGGCCCGTCCGATTTGATAGTGTACCCGTTGGAAGATACTATCCAGCTCCAGGGCCTTGTTCAAGTGAATCAAGGCTGCCTCCGGCTCTCCGGCGTTGATCAGGGAATCGCCATGGTTGTAGGATTTACCCGCCAATTTTCTATAGTCTATCTTCTTGTCGTCTCCAGGCTTAGAACAGGCTCCTAAAAAGGCGACTAAAAAGACCAGCACAAGGCTGAATAACCGAATCAATTTGCTCATCTGCACGCATTCAAAAACGGTGCAAAATTAGGTAAAGTGTTCGAAATCCGGATTCTTAAGTTTCGGTAAGCCTCGAATGGTTGTCAAGACCGGCCAAGGTGGGCAAAGCCCCTGAAAATTATTTCCAGGTCGTTGAGCAGGCGGTATTCCATGGCATAGAGCCGGTTGAGCTTTTCCGCTACTTCGTCGGGAGAGGTGCGCGACATGCGGTCCAAGGGAGTAAGTACCCCAGGTCGAATTTTAGGAAGTTCGGCCAAAGCGCCCGGATAGTTGAAATAACCCACCCAGGAAAAATGGCCGGAAAGTACCTGAAAGATGTTGCGCAAAAAGCCCACCGGTTTTCGGACCAAAAAAGCTCCCAAAGGCCAGGAAAGTAGGAATAGTAGCGATAACACCACATCCAGCAGCCGCTTTTTTCGGCGGGCATTCTCCCGATCGATGGATTGAGCATCCATCACGTATAATTCGCCAGAAGTGTTCAGAGAATTACTGCCAATGATGTACTCTGCTTCATCCGGGGCAATTTTGAATTCAAGGTCTTCGCCCTCCAAGCGCACCATTTGGGCAATGATTTCTTTGTGTGGCAAGTCCCGTGTGCTGAATATCACTTCATCAATACGAAACACCCGCACCAATTCAGGCAATTGCGACAAGGTGCCTACAAAATCGGGGTGATCGGCCTCGGTTTGGTTGTGAGGGTTTACCGGAGCAATAAAGTCGGTTTGCAGCACTGTTTTGTGCAGCAGGCCCTGAATTCTATTCCTTTCGTCGGCTCCGCCAACAATGGCCACGCGTTTTTTCAACTGTTCGCCCACTTCAAAATCGCCTACCGGTATCAGGTGAAACACCCACCTGTAGAGCAGAGTGGTGAACAAACCCCAAACCGTACCGAGCAAGATCAAGGCACGGGAAAACCGCATGCTCTCGGGCAGCAGGGCATAGGCAATGAGGATGATGGCAGTACCGGTCATGACTCCGCTGGCCACCTTGTGCAGCCGAATGGGTTTTTCATAGCCGCCAACGCCGAAAATAGCAAACAACCATACCAGGGCATAAAACGGAAAAGCAAAGGCAATCAGGTCTTCCTCGTATTTGATGCCGGTTGCATTTTGATAATAGGCTTTGAGTAAAAACAAACCCACCAAAAAGGTGGCTGCATCCAGCACGGGCAATACACTGCGGTATATCAGGCGACTAAACACCGCCAGGCCCGCTCGGAGCCATATGGCCACGTTGATGAGGAAAGAAAAGATCCAGGCCGATTGCTTGGCAAAATGCTTCTTCGCAAAAATCACCATGGCCTTGTAGAACACAAAAACATAGTTGACGCTGCTCTTTTTAGTGCTCTCCCCTTTGTAGTGAATAATCGATGTGTTGGGGAAATAATAATTTTTGTACCCTCCCAGAATGATGCGGTAACTCAGGTCGATGTCTTCGCCATACATAAAGAAGGCTTCGTCCAGCAGTCCTACTTTGTCGAGAGCGGCTTTCCGCATCAGCATAAAAGCGCCCGAAAGCACTTCAATCTCATGTGTTTCTTCCCGGTTGAGATAGCCCAGGTGATAGCGGCCAAATTTTCGCGATTGGGGAAACAAACTGGACAGGCCAAAAATTTTGTAAAAGGCTACTGCTGGGGTGGGCAAGCCGCGTTTGGACTCGGGCAGAAAACGGCCCTTACCATCTACCATGTGGACGCCCAGACCACCGGAATCTGGGTGTTGGTCCATAAAATCGACCACCTGTTGAAACGTATCTTCTCCCACCAGGGTATCCGGGTTGAGCAGCAATACGTATTCTCCCTTGGCTTCTCGCATGGCTTGGTTGTTGGCCCTGGAGAAGCCCACATTGTCCTGATTGGCCACGAGCCGAACCTCAGGGTACTTCTCCCTGACCATCTCAATCGAGCCATCGGTAGAGCAGTTGTCTACCACCACCACCTCGGTCGCTACTTTTTGGGCAGCCACCTGAACCGATCGTAGACAGTGGTCTAGAAAATAACGGACGTTGTAGTTTACAATGACAACGGTGAGTTTCACACGCGCGAGATCAATGAAAGCTGGCTAAGATACCATTTTAGCCTTAGCGGGAAAGGGTTGCTTCATAAGGAGTGCGGTGGAGAATGGACCGGCCAAGAGTAACTTCGTCGGTATATTCCAACTCATCGCCAATGGCTACTCCACGCGCAATGGTGGTGATGTTTACCTCAAAAGGAGCCAGTTTTTTGTAGAGGTAGAAATTCGTCGTATCGCCTTCCATGGTCGTGCTTAAGGCAAGTATCACTTCCTTAATTTCTCCTTCTGCCACCCGATTCACCAGAGATTCTATTTGTAGGTCGTTGGGGCCTACCCCGTCCATTGGAGAAATCACACCGCCCAAAACATGGTAAAAACCTTTGAATTGCTGGGTGTTTTCCACCGCAATGATGTCGCGCATATCTTCCACCACGCACAGCAGTGCCACTTCCCTTTTGGGGTTGCGGCAAATGCTACACAACTCGGTTTCACAGAGGTTGTGGCACCGGGAGCAAAATTGGACCTCGTTGCGCATCCGAATAAAGGCATTTCCAAAAGCACTTACTTCTTCGGGCGATTGTTTCAACAAATGCAGGGCAAGCCGCAGGGCGGTCTTCCGTCCGATTCCGGGAAGCGAAGCAAATTGTTCTACCGCCTGGTCCAACAAAGAAGAAGGGAGATCCATACCTCAAAAATAAGACATCACCACTTGTTCCGAAGAAACTGGTGAAAACTTTCGAAAACCGATCAACTGTCCACAAGGGGAATTGACGTTCTTTGTGCCCCATGGAGCCAACAACCGTTATTCTATTCATTGCCGCCTATTTTCTGATGTTGGTTGGTGTCGCATGGCTCACCACCCGAAAAGGCGACAATCAGGAATTTTTTCTGGGCAACCGGCGGTCCCCTTGGTACGTGGTGGCCTTTGGCATGATTGGAACCTCGCTCTCGGGAGTTACGTTCATCTCGGTGCCGGGCTGGGTAGAAGCCCGCGAATTTGCCTACATGCAAATGGTCTTTGGGTATGTGCCCGGCTACTTGCTCATCGCCACGGTGTTGTTGCCGCTGTATTACCGTTTGCGGCTCACCTCCATCTACACCTACCTCGAACAACGTTTTGGTCCGGTAGCCTACCGCACCGGGGCCTTCTACTTTTTACTTTCCCGAACCATAGGAGCCTCTTACCGCCTCTACCTGGTGGCCTTGGTGCTGCAATTGGCCGTATTGCAAAAACTCGGCGTAGTAGCGTGGTTCGATTTCCTAGGGGAAGGGGCCGATGATGCCGTTTTCGGACTCACCGTAGTGATCACGGTACTATTGATTTGGCTCTATACTTTCCGTGGAGGGATCAAAACCATCATTTGGACCGATACCCTGCAAACCCTTTTTATGTTGCTGGCCGTAGGGGTCACCGTTTGGGCCATCGCTACCCGCCTCGACTTGGGCCCCACCGAAGTATGGGCCACGGTTCAAAACAGTGAATATTCCCGCATCTTCTTTTTCGATGACTTCAAATCCGGTAACCACTTTATCAAGCAATTCCTCAGCGGTGCTTTCATCGCCATTGCTATGACAGGACTGGATCAGGACATGATGCAAAAAAACCTCAGCTGCCGCAACTTGCGCGATGCGCAGAAAAATGTGGTGAGCTTGAGTTTGGTCTTGGTGGTAGTCAACCTGGTGTTTCTCAGCCTTGGGGCATTGCTTTTTACATTTGCCAGGGAGCAAGGTATTGCCCTGCCCGATGCCAGCGATGAGCTCTATCCTATGTTGGCCCTCGACGGCCATTTGGGTACTGCTGCCGCAGTATTGTTTGTGCTGGGTTTGGTGGCCGCAGCTTATTCCAGTGCAGATTCGGCCCTCACAGCGCTCACCACCTCCTTTTGTGTCGACTTTTTAGGCATCGAAAAACGAGAACCTGCTGTGCAGGTAAACCTGCGTAAAAAAGTACACATTGGGTTTTCTATCGCCTTGGTGGTGCTCATCTTGCTGTTTCGCCTCATCAACGATGGCAGCGTTATTCAACAACTGTTTACCATTGCAGGCTATACCTATGGCCCCTTGTTGGGATTGTATGCCTTTGGCATGTTTACCCAACGCAAAGTAGTAGACGGTTACGTATGGGCGGTCTGTATTGCAGCTCCGCTGATCTGCTTTTTCCTCAAGAGTTGGCTGGCCCAAAGTCTGGGTTATCAGATGAGTTTCGAATTGCTCATCGTCAACGGCTTGTTCACTTTTTTCGGCCTCTGGCTGATCCGTCCCGGAAAAGATTCGAGGTTAGAAGAGATCTTGGATTAACGACTAAACATCTGAAGAAAGATGTCCAAATCACCCGTGCGGTTGTTTTCCTTGTTGTACCAATAGGTCACGATGCGTTCTACCAGCAAGGTGTTGTTGAACTGCCACCGGTAATGGAAACCGTTGGGAGTAACATCACGCACATACCTACTCAGGTCTAACGAATACGTTTTGAAAGAGTAGTCGTCTACCGTAATGGTCCAGGGGAGGTGCCAGGCAGTGGGCCTCAAAAACATCAGACTTTGTACTTCAAGGGTCATGCCGTCCTCGTTTTCGAGGGTCATGGTCATGCTGCGGTTGTTGGTAAACAGACGAAAACCGGTGGCATCTAAAGCAGGCTTCAGTGTGCCGGCACTCACCGTATCCAGCCGCTTAACAGCTTCGCGCTTAAACTCGAGTTCCTTCCGCTTTTCCTCATCCTTCTTTGCTTTTTTGCGCGCTTTTTTGGTATCCTCCTTTTCTAGATACCGATCGATGTCAAATTGCAAAATCACAAACTCGTTGATTTGCGGCATCGATTCGGGATTCGCATTTACTCCTTCCAATACTTTGGTGAGTTTGTCCGGATCTTGTGGAGGCATCCAAAGTTCAATTTCCTTATCAGAATCCAGCGCCAGGGAAGAACCATTGGTAAAGGTTTTCAGGGTTAGCTGCTGGTCTACATCCAATTCATACACCATGAGCATTTCATTGGTAGAATTGAAATTCCCGGAAACGGATTTGATGCTCATTTTCACCACTGGAGATTCGAAAAAGGTACTCAATGGATTTTTCATTTCGTACTCCTCATACTTCATAGTAGTAAGGTCTACCATGTAGTTTTTGCCTTCACCGTCTCCCGCAATGGAGTGCTCTTTGTCCAATACTTTGAGGTTAGCTGCTTCCATATCCAGCGTAATGGCGCGAAACCAGGTTTTGCCACTATCGGTTGATTGATACAAGTCCCGTTCGGTGAGTCCCCAATACATGCTGCTATCTTTCACACTGCGAATCACCTCTGGTTCGGCAATGGGGTAGAGGTCGGTATGTAGCGGGTAGGTATTCCAATGCAAGTCGTCAATCACATGCAAGTTGCGTTGCTTGTCCAGCACCAACAGTTGATAGTTGAGGGCATAAATATCTTCTCGTGTGGATTCAATGCGTTGGGTAGGGTGAATTTTCCGCAAGCGCATAGCATCCTCAATCAAGTAGACATAACCTGAATCGTCTACTCCATACAAGCGGTTGTTGATGGCATCCAGAGAATATTGTTTGATTACCTGACTGGTCGTATCCCATTGGATAGCATTGTCTTTGGTGAAATAAAGGCGGTTGTTTTGCTGAACCACCCAATAGTCGTTGAAGTGAAGAATGTTGGTAATGGACTTGTTGAACCGGGATTCGGGTACCAAACCTTGGTCGAGCGGTGTTTCAATGGTAGTCCAGGACTCAAAATTGTCGGAAGTTTGGCGCAGTATGTTGTTAGAACCCGAGGCCAATCCCTCCTTATCATTCAGCATGTAGGCCCGTAGAAGTCGTTCGCTGGACCCCACCGTCTTTTTAAGTGGTTTCCATTGCTCCCCATAATTTTCGGTGTAATAAATCTTGCTGGAAGAGCCAGTAAGCCATGCCTTACCCTCCTTGCCCATATGCGCATTGTACACCCAGGTCGGTTCTCCAAATTGAACGGGTTCCCAACTTTCACCACCATCAGTAGTGCGGTACACAATGTTTTTATCGCCATCTTCCTCCAGCGCAAGGTTACCGTAAGCCAAACCGATGGTTTCGTTGAACCAGACAATTCGCTTAATCGGATCGCCGGTTCGCAGGCTATCGCTTTGCTTATCAGCCAGCAACCAAGGATACCACAAAGAATCAGGGGCAGCCGCCCGGTAGGCAAATCCCTCGTTGGTAGTTAACCAAATAGACCCATCGGGGTGAGGGGAAATGCGGTCGAGGTTGCCTTCCACTTCCAAATTGGCGTTGTAGTTCCTGCTTTGGCCCACCAACAAAAGGGGACCCCCAGCAAAAAAAAGTAAGGTAAAAAAGGAAGTTCGAAGAAAAGAAGGGGCGCTTACGATTCGATCAATTCTATAATTGCTTCGGAACACTGGTCGAGGTCTTTAAGATTCGTAAAAACATTTGGAGTTACGCGGATTCCTTTTAATTCGGCCCAGTTTACGATGGAAGCCAATACATTGTATTTCAACAAAAGATCGCGCACCATCATATCAATGTCCTTGTTGGTGGTACCATCGATATCAAAAGAAACCAAACAGGTAGAAAACTGAGGGTCTTCCGGGGTGAGCATTTTGATTCTTGGATGGCTGGATATCTTTTTAGCAAAGTACTTTTTGAGGTAGCGAAGGCGCGCCTCCTTGCGGTCGATGCCAATCATTTCATGAAAAGTGATGGCTTCGCCGATCGCCATCTCGTTAGGCAGGTCGTGGGTGCCTTGCCCTTCAAACTTATAAATGGAATCCGAATAAGGGTCGGCCGTTGCATACAATGGCCAAAGTTGCGAAATGAGCGATTTTCTGACGTAAAGTAAACCCGTGCCCAAAGGTGCACTCAACCATTTGTGTAAACTGGTGCCAAAGTAGTCGCAATCCAGGTCATCAATCCTAAAATTGATTTGTGCAAAGCTGTGGGCACCGTCTACCACCGTTTGAATGTTTCGTTCTTTGGCCAGCCGGCAAAGATCTTTCACCGGCAACATTTGGCCAGTCCAGTTATTGACATGCGTCAGATGAACCACCTTCGTTTTTCGGGTAAAAGCGTTTTTGTAAATCTCTATCAGTTGCTGACCATCATCGGAAGGCATCGGCAGGTCTACCCATACCAAAGTGATGTTATCGCGCTTTTCCCGTTGTTTCCAGGCATGCACCATGTTGGGGTAATCTTGTCGGGCCAATACTACCTCGTCACCAGCCTGAAGGTTCAACCCCATGATTACCGTAGTAAGAGCCTCCGTAGTATTTCGCTTGATGGACAGCTCTTCAACTTGGCAACCCGCGAGCGCAGCTAATTTTCTGCGCAGTGGGGGAACCTCTTTTTTCAAGTGACGGTTCATGTAGAGGCTGGGTCCCAGGTTGGCCAATTGATGGTAACGAAACAAAGCATCCTGAACCACCTTAGGGTGTGGGCTCACCCCACCACTGTTGAGGTAAATTACTCCCCGGGAAATAGGGTAGGCCAAGCGGATTTGATTCCAAAGGTCTTCGTTATAGCTGCCCTGCTCGGGAGTCAATTGTTGCAATGCATGAGAAGCATCGGCTACCCCAGCGCCATTGGCTTTGAAATGTCCCAAGATGGAAAAGCCAGCAGTGGCTATGGCCATGCGTTTTAAAAAATTACGGCGAGCTTGCATGAATGGGGCTTATCCCGCACAAATTACAGATAATCTGGCGATTTGCCCCGGATGTCGGGTCAAAAGCGAAAATCAAGTACCGGACTACGGTCGGATTTCGTAATAGACCCGAACTTCAGTGGCTGCATTGAGGGGGTTGGTCAACACAAAGGGGTTGTCCACCTTAGGCTTAGGAATCACCTTCCACGACCCCATTAAGTCCGAAATTCCTACTGTATTGATGTCGTGAAGTTGAAAGAACCAAAAGCTGTCTGCAAGTTGAATGTTTTGACTGGAAAAATCCCATGCTACCGGGAAAGAAGCACTGTCTACATCAGCAACCGTGTCGGCAGAAGCGAACACATTGGGTGGAAGCGAATCGGGACCAAAGTAGAAAGCAAGGTCAGGGCCAGAAGTATCAGGATCCCAAAAGCCACCGTTTTCATTGGTTAAGCTCACATTGACAACCTCAATCCTGGTCAAGTACTTTTCCCCGATTAAAATGGTCTGCGAAACCTCGTCCGATTTGTTGCCATTTTCTGAAAAAGCCCTCAGGGTAACAGTATAGGTCCCTTTGCGGGCATAGTCGTGAATAGGGGTAGGTTGCTCCGAAGTGCCTCCGTCTCCAAAGTCCCAGCGGTAAGAAACTCCATCTTGTGTACAGTTTCGAAAGCCAATGGTTTTTCCAACGATGGAACTACTAAAAGTGGGTTCGAAACATGCTTCAGGAGTCTTTTGGCAGCTGGACAACCAGAGTGCCAAAGCGGCAAAAACAATTGCCGGCAAAGAGTGTAATCCTTTGGAAAGGTATTTTGTCATAACCTACAAGTATAGCCAGAAACCAGCAAAATCAATAGCAGCAAGAATCAAATTGAGTAAGCGGTTCCAATTGTCCCGTTAACGGATAAAATTTCAAATAATTGTGAAAAAAGGGGCATCCTTCAATCGGTAAAAGAACAGACCATTACCTTGTGTGGCCCTAAGGGGGGAAGGTCAAATTCAGGTCCCAGAACCGTAAATCCATACTTTTGGTAGAAAGCAGTGGCGCTTAGCCGAACATTGCACCACACCAGGGGTACTTCCCGCTCCTGAAGCCATTGCATGCCACGTTGTAGCATGCGGGTACCGATACCCTTGCTTTGCAACTCCGGCTCCACTGCCATGCCTCGAATCCGGTAATGGTATCCACCATCCAGATCGGGTTGGTCTTTTTGGTACATGGAAATCACGCCAACCAGCCTGCATTCCTGAAAAGCGCCCAAGTGCAAGCTATCCACTTCGTGGTCTTCCAGGTACTCGGCCGCTTCTTTAGGTTGGTGCGCCCGCAAAACGCGGTGGCGCAAATCATAGGTTTGTGGATAGGCAATCGGCCTAACGGTTATCGTTTGGGTGAGTTCGCTCAAATCAGGCATCTTCAACAGGGTAAACAAAAAGCTGGGCGGCCTCGTACTTGGCCACCTCTATGACAGTATCTTTTTCTATAAATCCAATTCCGGCGGTGGCATCATACAAATCACCGTTAATTTCAACTTTTCCTGAAGGGCGCAATACCGTAGCGGCTGTGCCACGTGCCCCCACCAGGTGATGGTGGTTGGCATCCGTGCCCACATAACCTTCCGAACGGGCTTGAACCGTATCCAGTACCATCCGGCTCAACATGTGCGTTTGCAACAAACGTCCACCGAGCCACACCGAACCGCCCAAAGCCAAAGCAGAAGACAAAACGATGATCAACAACGACCGGGCAATGGCCTCACCGTCAACAAAGGAGAAATCCAGGCCATCGTTGTCCCACATGGTGAGCACCAAAGAGGTAATGATCAACATGATGCCTCCAAAACCAGCAACTCCAAAACCAGCAACTCCAAAACCTGCCACTCCAAAACCGGGAATCGCAAATACTTCCACCGCCAACAGCACCAAACCCACGAAAAACAGCACAATCTCCCAATTGGCCGCCAAACCTTCGAGGTAAGCCGGGGCGAAATAGAGCACCGCGGCCACCATGGCTCCCACAATAGGAAATCCTACACCAGGCGTTTGCAATTCGAAATAAATGCCTCCGATCATGATCAACACCAGGATGCCCCTCAATGCATCGTTGAGCAAAAATTTGATGACCGAATCCATGTTGGACGCTTTGTATTTCCGAATCTCGTAATTGGTGATGCCTGCGTGTTCGAGCGCCTCGGCTGCACTGCCGACCATGGCTTCACAAAAGCCGTTTTCGATGGCCTCTGCCACGGAAAATGTCACGACCTTGCCCGAGTCGCTCACGCCAGGAACGTACTTGTCGGGGTCTACCATCGCCTCAGCAATATCAGGGTCTCGACCATTCGCCTCCGCAGTAGCCCGCATTTTGTTGCGGAAATAGCTTTGGTACTTGTCGGGCGCGGCCTCCGCGTTCTGATTCACTACCGTGGCCGCACCAATGGTGGAGCCCGAGCGCATGTAGATGCTGTCGCAGGCAATGGAAATCAAAGCACCGGCAGAAGCAGCATTGTTTTCGATGAACACATATACCGGCATTTTGGCGTGCAGTAGCCGGGTGCGAATGGAGTCGGCCATATCCACCCGCCCACCGTAGGTATTCATTTGCACCAAAACCAGATCGGCTTCGATGCTATCCGCCTCGGCCATGGCGCGTTGGGTGGTGCGCCAAACGGGCGAAGCTATCTCTTCTTTGATGTCGAAAGTATAAACCAGAAGCTTTTCTTCGCCAGATGGAGAAGTAGTGGTATCGGTTTGTGCAAAGCCAACAGGAACCAACCAAAAGCTGGCCCAAAGCAACGAGAGCAGCCGTAATATCAGAAATGAGCGGGGTGATTTCACTCCCTAAAAGTACAGAAAAGCCCGAACAGAGCCTTACTGCTATCCTACGGAATCCGAAGGAAAAAAACGCTGAACAGCTTCCAGAGAGGCTTCGAAAACACCCTTGTTGGCAGCCACAATGTCGATACCGGTCCAAAATTGATCTCCACCCGCAAAATCACTCACCCGGCCACCAGCTTGTTGCACCAGAAAAGCCCCGGCCATCACATCCCACGGCTTTAGTCCGTATTCATAAAATAGCTCGAAGCGTCCACAAGCAACGTAAGCGAGATCGGTGGCCGCTGAGCCCAACCGCCGTAGGCCTCGACTGTGCTGCATCAGGTAGGCAAACAACTCCATGTAAGGTACCTGTCGACCAAAATCAGTGTAAGGAAAACCCGTGGCCAACAAACTGTCTTCCAAACGGGTAGTCTCCGAAACCCGAATCGATTTGCCGTTGTTGAAGGCACCGCCGTTTTCCCAGGCATAGAAACACTCATCTTGGTTGATTTCATACACCACACCCATAACGGTGGTGTTTTCGCGCACCAAAGCAATGCTAATGGCGTAGCAAGGCAAACCGTGAATGAAATTGGTGGTGCCGTCAATTGGATCGACCACCCAACGCCAGGTTTCACCTTTGCGCTCAGAAGTGCCTTCTTCCGCCTCAATACCCGAGCCGGGGAGCAATCGGGTCAACCCTTCGGCAAGTCGTTTTTCGGAGGCCTTATCCACCGCCGTCACCAAATCGTGCACTCCTTTTTCTTCAATCAATCCGGCGTGCAGGTGCTCCCGTTGTTGCTGTACAAATTTCCCCGTGTCACGGGCCAATTCACAAGTTTTCAGGCAGAGTTGTTCAAGGTTCATGGGTAGAGAAGGGTTTCAGTTTCGCGGTGGACAAAACTACAGAAATGTACCTGCGGAAAAGAAGGCAGGCATTCGAAATTCAGCTCGTTGAGATTAAACCGCTACCGGAACCAGCAGCTCCGCCTTCATCACCCCATCCCGATCCATTTGGGCAAGGTATACCGGTAGGACCTGATTGACCAAGGACTCGTCGTAGGGATACTTCACCTTCACATAATTGGAGGTGAAGCCGTGCAAATAGCCGCCATGGTTTTCTGCTTCAAACAATACCGGAAAAGTGTTTCCAACTTGACTTTCATAGAAAGCCCTACGTTTCTTGTGCGACAGAATCTGCAACATCTTGGAGCGCTTTTGCCGATCGGCCATCGGCACCACATTTTGGTTGCGCAGCGCTACGGTGTTGGGGCGCTCCGAATATGTGAAGACATGCAAATAGGCAATGTCCAATTCGGTGAGGTAGTTGTAGGTTTTTTCAAATTCAGCTTCGGTTTCGCCAGGGTAGCCTACAATCACGTCCACGCCAATACAGGCGTGTGGCATCAAAGTTTTGATTTGCTGCACCCGGTTGGTATACAATTCCGTACGGTAGCGCCTGCGCATGCCTTCGAGAATGGTATCTGAGCCCGATTGTAGGGGAATGTGAAAATGAGGTACAAAACGGCTGGACCGGCTCACAAAATCAATGATCGAATCGGAAAGTAAGTTGGGTTCGATGGAAGAAATTCGAAAACGCTCGATGCCCTCCAACTGATCCAGCTCCTGTACCAAATCGAAGAAATTTTCGTCAGTACCCGCTCCGAAGTCGCCAATGTTTACACCCGTAAGCACCACTTCGCGCACCTCGGTACCGGCCAATTTTCGGGCTACCTTCATGGTTTCGGCTACCGATTCACTCCGGCTGCGGCCGCGGGCCAACGGAATGGTACAAAATGAGCAAAAGTAATCGCACCCATCCTGCACTTTAAGAAAAGAGCGGGTGCGGTCTCCGTAAGAAAATCCGGGAACAAAATCCCGCACCTCCTTGATGGCACCATAAATGGCTTCGCCTGCCGGTTTCTTCTGCAACTCGCCCAAATGCTCCACCAAATTGAACTTTTCGTTGGCACCCAATACCAGGTCAACTCCCGGAATGGCCTTGATCTCTTCTGGTTTGAGTTGGGCATAGCACCCAACCACCACCACAAACGCGGCAGGATTGGTTTTTAAGGCTCGCCGAACAATGTTGCGGCACTTCTTATCGGCGTTGTCAGTGACCGAACAGGTATTGATCACGTACAAATCTGCCACCTCGGTAAAATCCACTTTGGCAAAACCATCCTCTGCCAATTGTCGGGCAAGGGTAGAGGTTTCCGAAAAATTCAGTTTGCACCCTAAGGTGTAGAAGGCAGCTTTACGATACGGTTGCATGAAGCGGCAAAATTAGCACAAAATGAAGAAACTACAGGCTTGCGAAGTCGTGCCGTTTACCCTGATCAATCCCGAAAATCCAGGTAGCCGATTACCGGGTAATGGTCCGAAAGGTCTTTGCGAACCGTTCGAAAGCCGTGGGACTCCAATTGGTTAGAATGCAAAAGGTAATCGATGCGAAAAGAAGGGAGTGTCCCGTTGTAAGTATTTCCAAAACCTGCTCCCGATTCCATAAAAGCGTCTTGCAATTGGGAGGCAATGGTTTGGTAGGTATACGAGGTGGGCGTATCGTTAAAATCGCCACAAACCACTACCGGATAAGGACAAGCCTCGATGTGTTGGGCCAGCATTTCGGCTTGATGGGCACGTTTGACGTACGCCCGCTTCAAGGCTTTCACAATTTTAATGCCGCCCGCCCAGCGTTCATTGGCTTTGCTTTCCCCCAATTCGTTGAGGTATTGGTAGTCTTTGCGGCCCAGGTGAATGGAGGCCAGGTGAACATTGTAAACCCGAACCGTATCCTTACCGATTTGCAAATCAGAAAAAATGCAAATGTTGTTGCCGCCATTTTCAAAGGGCACCTCTCCACGGGTGAGAATGGGATAGCGCGAAAAGGTAGCAATGCCAAAGTGGTGCTTGCCTTTCACCGTTGCCGTGAAACGGGTATGGATGTTGCGCGCATCTTGCAGCGAGAGCAAGGTATCGAGGGTATTGAAATAAAAGCGATCGCTGGAATGGAAAAACTCCTGAAAGCACATGATGTCTGGCTGCTCGTTGGCCAGGAAATCCAAAATTTGATTGCGTACTTCGGTGTTGTGCTTCCAGTTGTAAAGGTTGAACAACCTAACATTATAGGAGAGTACCTTAAAAGGTTGGTCAGCCGTAACCGGTCCGCTGCTTCCTCGAAACTGAATGGAGCGAAGCATGGGGTAACCCAAGAGCAAGATGGCCAGCAAAGGCAGCCAGAGCTTCCTGCGCTTGCGAAGGGTCCAATACACCAAAAAAAGACCGTTGGTCAATAAAATGAAAGGATAGGCCAAGCCAAAAAAGGCCAGGGGCCAAAAGTTGGCCGGACTCACATAAGTGGCCGACCACCCCAATAGCAAAGCAATTACCGCCAACCAGTTGAACCACCAGAGGATTCGGGAAATAAAGGAGGGCTTTTTCTTCACGGTTTCGGATGGGGTTAATCCGATTCTTTGCTCACCTTAAACAAAAACTCTTTTTCCGCTTTCGTGAGGCTGTCATACCCCGACTTGGAAATTTTGTCGAGAATGGCATCGATTTTTCGTTGCCGATCGTTGCCATTGTCCTGAACAGGCACGTTCTTTTTATTCGATTTTGCTGCCCCTTTGCGGGATTTCGCTGCGCTTTTCTTGCGGTGGGCTACCCGCATGTTGCTTTTGGGCTTCAGCAAAGCTGCAAGAAGATCGACTACATACAGCGGATAGCGCCCCAAGTCGTTTCCCAACTGCCGTTGGCGGATGAAGTAGTAACCCATGAATGCCCCTCCAAGGTGGGCGATTTTGCCACCCGTATTGCTCCACAGATCGAGCAAGGAGGAAATGACGATCAACACCAACACCAGGTATTTCAACCGAACATTACCAATAATGAACAACCGGAGCGTATACTCGGGAGTGAGCGTGGCAGCAGCTGCCATAATGCCAGTTACGGCACCCGAAGCACCAATCAAAGTAGCTTGGGCAGAGAAATAGGGAATTCCTGCCAATACCCCCAGATTCTCTACTAAAATGTAGGCCCAGCCACCCACCAAGCCAGACAGCAGATACACAGCCAAAACCGTTCGCGAGCCGACAAAGTCTTCGAGAATTCGCCCGAAAAAATACAGGTAGATCATGTTCCACAAGATGTGCCCAAAGCTCAAGTGGGTAAACATGTAGGTGATGTGCGTCCAGAAAAACAGCAGTGCGTCCAACAAATTCGCCGGAAGGCCTACGTATTTCCGCAGGGTACCCTCCATGGTGGTGGGGTCATACAGCGCCAACAGATTGAAAAACACGAACGCAATGATGTTGATCACCAGTAATCTGCTGATCATATGCCCGCCACGGGCAAACAAGCGTTTTAAGTCTTCAATGATGAAATTGGCCATTTCAGTAGAATCGCGATCGGTCCTGTTTCCAGAGTTTCAACAACAAATATCCTATACCCATACCACTTAGGTGCACAAAGTGAGCAACATTGTCGTTAGGATTGTTTTGGATGGAAGAGAAAAGTGCAAAAATTCCCAGGCCAAGTACCAGGTATTTGGCTTTGATCGGAATGGCAAAGTAGAGGTAAATGAGGGTGTTAGGGAATAACAGCCCAAAGGCCATCAATATTCCATAGACCGCACCTGAAGCACCAAGCATGATAGAGCCGTAAATCCTACCAACGTCTTTAACTACGTCCGTAGGAACCATAGATTCTGCGGTAATCCAAAATTCTCCGGTCATAGAATAGATTTGAAAGCCTTGTACCACCAGTTGTAAGGTTGCCGCTCCCACTCCAGTAAGCATGTAATAGGTCAAAAAGCGTTTCGATCCCCAAATGTTTTCCAAAGTGACCCCAAAGAAGAACAAGCCCAGCATGTTGCCAAACAAGTGGGTGAGCCCGGAGTGCATAAACATGCTGGTCACCAATTGGAAGGGGTAAAAATCTTCGTTCGAAAAATAGTGCAGGCTCAGCAACGACCTCCAGGTGGTGCCTCCACCGGGCAATGGTTCTGCCAAAAGATTTTCCAGCACAAACATCCCAATATTGATAATCAGGAGGTTCTTCACCACCGGGGTGAGGTTCATAAATCCTGCTTGCCGGTATCCATTCATAATTTACTCAAATCTTTTTTCCAATTCGTCCAGCGTCAAGGTGATGAGCGTAGGGCTCCCACTTGGGCTGGAATAGGGCATTTCACATGCAAACAGGTTGTCGATCAAGGCTTGCATTTCGCTGGGTTCGAGCAACTGACCTGGCCGGATGGAAGCCTGCCGTGCCAGGGAACGCGCTAAGTTTTCCCGCCTCTCCAGCTTGAGGTCGCTTTGATGATTTTTGTAATGTTCCAACAATCCTTCTAACAATGGGCGCGGTTCCTGCTCGGTCAAATCGGCAGGAACTCCCTGTAAAATGAATGAATTTTTACCAAACGACCGCAAGTCGAAGCCCATTGAACCAATATCTTCCAACAATTCGGTCACCAGTAAGGCATCGGTGGTCGAAAATTCAAGGTTTTGCGGAAACAACAATTGTTGGCACGCACCGCTGCCTTGTTGCAGGGCTTTCAAATAGTGTTCAAACAAAATCCGTTCGTGGGCCTTTTGCTGATCGATGAGCATCATGCCCGATTTCAGCGAGGTTACCAAATAACGTTGGTGCAGCTGGAAAGCCGCTTGCCGCGAAGTGTCTGGTGTTTCTTTGCTACCGGTTTCCGCAGGAGGAAAAGCCATGCCAGTAGTGGGCAGATCGGGCGTGTTGGACGAAGGAGCAACCACCGTATCGTGATCGAAAAGCTTTTCCCAGTGCTTGATGTTGCGTTGCTCCAAGGGATTTTTGGGCGGCATCGTAGGCATGTAGCCCGTATTTTTTTCAGCCGTCCGAAATGGGTTGTAGTTGGGGTCTACCTTGATTTCAGGCGCTTTGATGGCTTGCCCTGGGCGGGGAGGAGGAACGTTGTCGAAACTGCTCTCCCGCTCAAAATCGAGGGAAGGTGCAATGTTGTATTTGCCCAGCGACCGTTTCACTGCCGACCGTATGATGGCGTAAATCGCCTTTTCATCCTCAAACTTAATCTCCGTTTTCGTGGGATGAATGTTGATGTCGATGCCTTTCGGGTCGAGTTCCAACAACAAGAAATACGAAGGATGATGCCCTTTGGGAATCAAGTCTTCAAAAGCCTGCTGTATGGCGTGGTGCAAAAAATGACTCTTGATGAAGCGTTGGTTGACGAAGAAAAACTGTTCTCCGCGGGTTTTTTTGGCCCACTCGGGTTTGCCCACAAACCCGTTGATGGTCACAATGTTGGTGGTTTCCTCCACCGGCACCAGGTTTTGGTTGTGCTTCTTGCCAAAAATGCCCACAATGCGCTGCCGAAAACTGCCTTTGGGCAAATGAAACACCTCATTGCCGTTGTGATGCATCGAAAAAGTGATCTCGGGGTTGGGCAGCGCCACCCGCTGAAATTCGTCGATGATGTGGCGGGTTTCCACCGGGTCCGACTTTAAGAATTTCCGTCGGGCGGGAATGTTGAAAAACAAGTTTTTGACCTGAATGGTGGTTCCCGGTGCCATTGAAACGGGTTCCTGGCTCACCACTTTAGAAGCTTCTACCCGCAGGTGAGAGCCCAGGTCATTTTCTACCGGCCGGCTTTTGAGGTCCATCTGTGCAATAGCGGCAATCGAAGCCATCGCTTCCCCACGAAAACCCATGGTGCGAATGCCAAACAGATCGGTCGCCTCCCGAATTTTGGAGGTAGCATGCCGTTCCAGGCTCAGCCGTGCATCGGTTTCAGACATGCCACAACCGTTGTCGGTCACCTGTACCAAGGTTTTGCCCGAATCTTTGACCACCAGGTGCACCTCATTGGCCCCTGCATCTACAGAGTTTTCTACCAGCTCTTTTACAACGGATGCCGGTCGTTGAATTACTTCTCCGGCGGCAATTTGGTTGGCAACCGAGTCGGGAAGGAGTTGAATGATGTCGGGCATTGGTGGTCTTTCCGGGGGCGCAGGGTTAGAGGTATAAAAAGGCGTAAATAGCGAGGGCCAGCAAGCCGGCGATCGCTAATACCCGATAGTTGATGCTTTGCAACTGGCGGTCTTTTTCACGGGCCATTTCACTGTGTATCCTACTGCGCAGGCGTTGTTCTTGTGGCAATGAAGGGTCTTTCTCCGCTGCCACCTCTGCCTCAATGCGTTCGATTCGAGCTTGAAGCTCTTCCTTGTCCGCATCGTAATACATAGGACGATAATTGAACTGCCGCGGTTTGGGCATCCGAAAAAACGAGGTAAATCCGATTTTGTACATGGCGTTGCTAGAATTACAAAAATACTACTTTCCTATTTCCCATTCGGTGTTTCTGCTTTCGCGTTTTCCAAGCACAATGAACATTGCAATTGTTGAAAATTCAGCCGGTGGCCAACCCAAGGCTCTGGGGCATTGGGTAATTTTAGCCATCAATGAATATTACACCCTCTGGATTTTCGTTGTATATCAATAACCGTACTATTCTTTTACGAAAGACGGATCGGAGGCCCAAAAATTGTTGTGTATGCACCGACTTTCGCTTGCCTGTTTCAGTTTACTCTTTATTGGCGTAATGTGTGGAGGATCTTCCGGTCCTGATACGGCAGACACCGCTGGTGCTGTGCCGGTAATAGACTCACTACCGGCCTCCCAATCCGATTATCCATATACAGTATCCAATCCACTCTGGGTAGATTCGGTAATGGCCAGCCTCACGCCCGAGCAACGCATTGGTCAGTTGTTTATGGTGGCCGCCTATTCCAACCGGGGAGAAGCCCACCAAGCCGCCATCACCCGTTTGGTAGAGCAGCAAGGCATTGGCGGTCTCATCTTTTTTCAAGGTGGCCCCTTGCGGCAAGCACGTCAAACCAATCACTACCAAAGCAAAGCCAAAGTGCCCCTGCTCATTGCCATGGACGCCGAGTGGGGCCTGGCCATGCGCCTGGACAGTACCGTGCGCTACCCCCGCCAAATGACCTTGGGCGCCATTCGAGACAACAACCTCATTTACAACATGGGAGCCGACATTGCCGAGCAATGCCGCCGGTTGGGGGTACATGTCAATTTTGCTCCGGTAGTCGATGTCAACAACAACCCACAAAATCCGGTGATCAATACCCGGAGCTTTGGGGAAGACAAGCAAAACGTAGCCCGCAAAGGCATTGCCTACATGAAAGGCCTGCAAGACAATGGCGTGATGGCCAACGCCAAACACTTTCCTGGCCATGGAGATACCGACAGCGATTCCCACAAAACCCTTCCGGTCATCCGTCATCCGCAAAACCGACTAAGGGCATTGGAATTGTATCCGTTTCGCCAACTGATCAACGAAGGCCTGGGCAGCATGATGGTGGCCCACCTCTACATTCCGGCCCTCGATTCTACCCCCAACATGGCCTCTACCTTATCGGCACCGATTGTGACCGATTTGTTGCGGGACGAAATGGGTTTCAAAGGCCTGATTTTCACCGATGCCCTCAACATGAAAGGCGTGAGTAGCTTTTACAAGCCCGGCGAGGTAGACCTCAAAGCCCTTTTGGCGGGCAACGATGTTTTGCTGTTTGCGCAAGATGTGCCAGTAGCCATTGACCTGATTCAAAAAGCCATTGCCGCAGGACAAATAACTCAAGAAGAAATCGACCGTCGGTGCAAAAAGATCATTGCGGCAAAGCAATGGGCAGGATTAGACCAGTACCAACCCGTTGCTACGGAAAACCTGCACCAAGACTTGAACGATCCGAAATATGAGGTGACCCTGCGTAAGTTGGTACAGTCTTCGCTAACGGTGGTCAAGAATCAGGATTCGCTGCTGCCGATCAAAGACCTCGATTCGTTGCGCATTGCTTCGGTGGTGGTGAACGGGAAAGCCAACAACGCTTTTCAGAAAACCCTTTCCAAATATGCTTCCGTCACCCATTTTCAGAGCAGCAAACAACCGGATGAAAAGCAACGGAAGGCCCTGCTGGCCGAGTTGAAAAAATTCGATCTGGTGATTTGTGGCGTAAATGTGGCCAGTTCCTATGCTCGAAAAAACTACGGCCTCAACAGCAACCTCATCACCCTGGTAGATTCCATTTGTCAATTGCCGAAAGTGGTGGTTGATGTTTTCGGATCGCCCTATTCGCTGTCTAAATTCAAGCAATTGGAAGCGGCCCATGCGGTGGTGGTGAGCCACAAATACAACAGCATGGCGCAAGACTATTCGGCCCAGATGTTGTTTGGCGCGAGCCGGGCCACCGGGCAGCTGCCCGTAGGAGCCAATGCCATGTTCTACCTTGGATTGGGCTTGGAAACCGCCTCCTTGGGCCGTTTTGAATACACCATTCCCGAAGCCGTAGGACTTAACCGCGATGATTTGGCAGGTATTGAGAAGCTTGTGAACAACGGCATTACCGAAAGGGCGTATCCGGGTTGTCAAGTGCTGGTGGCCAAAGAGGGCAAGGTGATCTACAACCGTGCATTCGGACACCACACCTACGAGAAAAACCGCGAGGTACAAACCGATGACATCTACGATCTGGCATCCATCACCAAAATTGCCGGCACCTTGCCCGCAGTGATGCGACTGGTTGACGAAAAGAAGGTAGACCTCGATTACAATTTGTGTGACTACCTGCCGGAGTTGGTCGACAGCAACGACCGGTACAGCAACATGAACCTTCGGGAGATGCTGGCCCACCAGGCAGGGCTCGTTTCCTGGATTCCATTTTTTTACCAAACCATGGTGCGTGGCGTGCCCCGCTACGACATCTACAGTTTGGCCCAATCGGAAACCTATCCGCACCGGGTAGCCGAAAACCTCTACATCCACAAAAGCTATCCAGATAGCATGATGACGCGTATTCTGGATACCAAGTTGCGGGCACAGCACGACTATAAATACAGCGATCTGGGTTACTATTTTTTCATGCGTATTGTGGAGCGGATAACCGGGAGCAAACTGGAAGACTTTGCTGCCGAAGAATTTTACCGTCCGTTGGGAATGAGCACGACTGGCTATTTACCCCGGGCGCGATTTGAGCTGGATCGGATTACACCCACCGAATACGACATGGTGTTTCGCAAGCAATTGGTCCATGGTGATGTACACGATCCGGGAGCGGCCATGATGGGAGGCGTTGGCGGTCACGCCGGTTTGTTTTCCAATGCCAACGACCTGGCCAAGCTCATGCAGATGTACATGCAGGGAGGTACCTACGGAGGCAGGCGGTACCTCAGTGCGAATACCCTCACCGATTTTGTGCGTTGCCAGTTTTGCGAAGACGACAACCGCCGTGGAGCTGGTTTCGACAAACCCGTTAGGGGCGAAGGCGGGCCCACTTGCCACTGCGTGAGCTACGATAGCTTTGGTCACAGTGGATTCACTGGTACCCTCACCTGGGCCGATCCTGAAGAAGAGGTGGTCTACGTTTTCCTTTCCAATCGGGTGTATCCGGATGCGGGGAATAAAAAATTGGTTAGCATGAGCATCCGCACCAAGGTGCAGGAAGTGATCTACGATGCGGTCGCTTCGGGCAAGGAGCGCCAAAACCTTGGCTTAAACATTGAATTGTCGGCTGATCGCTAAATCCACATTTCTTATTTGCTTACTCTTGTCGGGGCAGATTGCCACAAGTATCTTTGGAGCAACCCCTACACATCGGCATGAAGATTGGCATTGTTTGTTATCCTACCTTCGGCGGTAGTGGCGTAGTCGCTACAGAGCTGGGAATGGCCCTCGCAAAAAAAGGGCACGAAATTCATTTCATTACCTACAGTCAGCCGGTTCGGCTCAACCCCCTCACCGGAAACATCTATTACCACGAGGTGCAGGTGTCGGACTATCCGCTGTTTGATTACACACCTTATGAACTGGTATTGACCAGTAAGTTGGTGGATGTAGCCAAATACGAGGGGCTCGATCTGGTGCATGCGCACTACGCGATACCACACGCCTCAGCGGCCTACATGGCCAAGCAAATTTTAGCTTCTGAAGGCATTCATCTGCCCTTTATCACGACCCTCCACGGCACCGATATCACCTTGGTAGGGCGAGATGCTTCTTTTGCGCCCGTCATCACCTTTGCCATCAATCAAAGCGATGCCGTAACCGCCGTGTCTGAAGACTTGCGGAAAGATACCCTCACCCATTTCAAGGTCAACCGCGAAATTGAGGTGATTCCCAATTTCATTAGCCTGGAGCGATACGGTAAATCCGATTTCAACGCCCTTCGGAAAATCCATGCTCCGAACGGAGAGCGCATTTTGATGCACATCAGCAACTTCCGTCCGGTGAAGCGGGTAGAGGATGTGGTGAAGATTTTCGCCCAAGTGCGGAAACACATGCCCGCCAAGCTTATATTGGTAGGAGACGGCCCGGAACGCAACCGCATCGAGGCCTTGTGCCGCACGCTCGGTACTTGCCACGACACCAAGTTTTTAGGTAAAATCAAGTCTACCGAAACGGTGTTGGGCATCGCCGATCTGTTCTTGCTGCCCTCCAAAACCGAGAGCTTTGGTTTGGCTGCTTTAGAGGCGATGACCTCTGGCGTACCCGTTATTTCTACCAATACCGGTGGTTTGCCAGAAGTGAACGTGGATGGAGTAACCGGGTTTCTCAGCGATGTGGGCGATGTAAAAAGCATGGCCAATAACGCCATGAAGATTCTGGAATCCGAGGAAACGCATCGGGTTTTCAAGCAAAATGCGTTGAATCAAGCCCACAAATTTGACATTAACCGCATTTTGCCGCAGTACGAACACCTCTACGATGAGGTGATGGCAACCGCCAGCGTGTAACCACCGACCTGTGGCACGGTGTTTGGAATTTCTTCGGTAAATTCAAAACGTTCATCCTAAACCATCCCCTTGCTATGAAAACCGGATTTGCATTTGCCCTTTTGTTTTCTTTGAGCCTTTCTTTTGCTGCTTGTTCCAAATGCTACGACTGTACCCAGGAAATTACCGTAGCAGGACAAACCCAAACCACCGACCCGGAAGAGATTTGTACCTCCGATCAAAGTGAAATTGATGAACGGGAGGCAGCAGGGCAAACCTGTACGGCCCGTTAAAAGTTCGCCTGAAACCCATATACGTATTTATACGTATGTGACTGTATGGTTAAAATATGGTGCAAAGAAATTACGGCACTCACCATACTAGTTCTTTTCAGTTTTTTGCAGGTAGGGGCGCAATGCCCAAGCCCAAGTGGAGATCAGGTGAGTTTTGGAAGCGGTGCGTGGATAGGTTATGTATACGATGGCGGTTCCACCAACTTTAGTAGCGATTATTATGGGTTCGTCAATTTCCCGGAACAATTCGATACGCTTTCCTCTGGTGATTCCCTCACAACTTCAGATTGTACAATAGATAAAAATACGTTTACCATCCGGCTAAAGATGCGACAAACTTTCGCCTGTGGGGTTTACAATGTGACCATTGGTGGAGATGATGGAGTGCGACTCAGCATCGACGGTGGAGCCACCTTTGCCATTGATGGATATACCCTGCATTCGTACCAAACGTTTTCGGCCAACCTGTTTTTGGACGGATCGACTGACCTGGTGTTGGAATACTTTGAAAACACCGGCCAAAACCGGGTTTCCTTTTCTTACTCGGCTACCGGCTTGACCCAAACGGGAGGATTGATCGGAAGTGATCAAACTTTTTGCGGTGCCGTTGGAGTAGTACCCGATACCTTAACCGAGATTCAGCCAGCGGGAATTTGTGGAGCGGGAAGCCTGAATTATCAGTGGCAAATCTCTTCCGATAACAGCAGCTTTACCGACCTGATTGGAGCAACGAATACGTTTTATCCCTTTACTTCTTTTCCAAACGATACCTCTCTTTACTACCGGCGTAGGGCCATCGGTGGTACCGATACGGCCTTTTCTAACACGGTGACCATTGTTTCTCAAACGCCACAAGGAGACCAGGTCACCTACGGTGTTGGCAGTTGGATCGGTTATGTTTATGACGGGGCCAACAACTTTACCGACTACCGAGGGTTTACCACCGAGCCAGAAATCTTTGACCAAAGTTTCGTAGGGTCCAATAATTTTATCAATATCAACGGCTGTCAGGTCTTTAGCGCCACGTTTACCATCAACTACCGCATGCAACAAACTTTTCCCTGTGGTACTTATCTCATTACTATAGGTGGAGACGATGGCGTGCGATTGAGCATCGACGGAGGAGCTACCTATATCATCGATGGATTTGTAAACCAAGCCTACACGGAATATACTGCTACGGTTTTTTTGGATGGTTCTTATGATTTGGTGTTGGACTATTACGAAAACGAATCGGCCAACCGCGTCAGCTTTAATTACCTGCGTACGGATACGGTCGGCTTTGGCGGCACCATTTCCAGCTCTCAATCTTTTTGTTCCATCATTCCGGTAAATCCCGATGCCTTCACCAATGATCAGGATGCCGCATTTTGCATAGGCGCCACCAGTTATCAATGGCAAGAGTCGGCGGATAGCATCACATTCACCAACATTGGTGGCGCCACCAGCAGTACCTATGACCTCAGCACCTTTGGTTTGGATACGCTCGCGTTTTACCGGCGTTTGGCTACCAACGGCACCGATACGCTTTTTTCCAATGTGGTGAGTGTGCTCAACGATTCGGTAGCGGGTGATGAGGTGACCTACGGCAGTGGCTCCTGGATCGGTTACGTTTACGATGGGGCAAATAATTTTTCTACGGCCAACTATCAGGGGTTCATCACCGAGACAGAAATGTTTGACGAGTCGTTTACCGGAAACGCCACCAATCATCCGGTCAATGGTTGTGATATCTACACCGAAACCTTCACCGTTCGCTTTCGGATGCGTCAAACTTTTGCCAGAGGGGTTTACGAGTTTACCATTGGTGGAGACGATGGGGTACGGCTGAGTTTGGATGGAGGATCCACCTATTTGATCAACGATTATACCAACCACGGTTACCGCACTCGTAACGATACCATCACCCTGGATGGAACCTACGATCTGGTGCTGGAATACTATGAGCAAGGAGGCGGCAACCGGGTATCGTTCGATTACGTATTAACCACTTTTACGCCTTTGCCGGTAACTTGGAACGGGGTGCAGGTGACACCCAATGAACGTGGAAACCTGTTGACCTGGCAAACCGGTGCGGAATGGAACTGTGATCATTTTTGGGTAGAACGCAGCACTGACCTGAAGGAAACGGAGCAATTGGCGCAACTCGGATGCCTCTCGGGCGGAGAGGGAAACGAAGGCTACGCCTATCACTATTTAGACCAGCAGCCTCTGGATGGGCAAAGCTATTACCGACTGCAACAGGTAGATTTTAATGGAGCGTTCGAATACTCTCCATGGGTATCCGTTACCCGAAAATCGACGAATGGATTTCAGGTAGAATTTGATCCCAATTATTCCTGGTGGTACATCGGCATGCGCCATCCAAATACCTTTTCAGGGCCGGTAGCCTTAGAGATTTTTAACGTGAACGGTCAAATACTTTTCTCAACCTCACTGGCCACCTTACCCGCTTCAAAAGCAATGGGTCAACTGCCTGCAGGCCTCTATTTTTTGCGGCTCAGCGGAGGAACATACGTGCATCAATCCCGTTTCCTGGTTCCTTAGCCTTTGACGCGATAACCTTCTTTTTCGAGAATTTCACGCACCTTGGGCCGCAGGTCGCCCTGAATCACAACCTCGCCATCACTGGCCGAGCCACCTACTCCCAGGCGGGTTTTCAAATGCTTGGCCAATGCTTTGAGGTCATCCTCCTGGCCAACAAATCCACGAATAACGGTAGCCGTTTTGCCGCCACGCCCTTTTTTCTCCATGGCCATTTTCAGCACCTGTTGTGCCGGTGGAAGGGTCTCCTCCGTTGCTTCCTCATTGTCATCGTAGGTGTAGTCGGGGTTGGTAGAGTACACCACATTGATGCGTTTTTTCTTTTTGGCGGCCATGAGCAATCGTTTTGGCAAAAATAATTTGAATTGGCAGACTGGCTTAGCCTTGCGGTAAGAGTTTTTTGTTTCCCTTCACCACCATGTTAAATGGCCTTGACGATCGGCGGAACCAACACCGGTAAAGAGGCCGGTTGAATCTGAATGTCCAGGTTTTGGCCCAGTTCCATCGGTTCCCCGTCGAGGTGGGCGGTGAGATCAGGTTGCACAATGCGCACCCTGCGGGCCGGCAGCATTTCATAATAGGGCGACCCTTCGAGCGTGCCCCGAAACAGGCGCATCACCAAATCGGGAAATGCCCATTTGGGGCAATCGTTGAGAATGCAAACCTCCAGTTGCTCGTCTGCCAGCAGGCTGTGTGGAGATAGAAAGGCGTTGTTGCCGTATTGACTGGAATTGGCGATGGCAATGATCATCGCATGGCGTTCCAGGCGTTGGCCATCAATTTCCAATTGAAATTTTCGGGCCTGGTACTGGTGAAATTCCCGCAACACCAGCCGAATGTAGGACAGGAAGCCCCGGGTGCCGTATTCGGAAAACAAAAAGCCAATGTGCGCATCGAAGCCCACCCCTGCGGTGCCAACAAACAGAGACTGGTTGGCCATTGCCGTATCAATAATGAAAGGACGTGCCGTATTGAGACTTTGCACCGCATGCTTCAAGCCAATGGGCAACCCCAGGTGCCGGGCGAAGCCGTTGCCCGATCCTGTAGGAATAATCCCCAGGGCGCAATGTTGTTGGTGTACCAGTCCTTGAGCTGCTTCGTTGACCGAACCATCGCCCCCTACCACCACGGCCGCATCCCATCCTTTTTGAGCCGCTTCCCGACTCAGGTCTACTGCATGGCCGGCCGCTTCGGTATACGTCACTTCCCACTCAATGGCGTGCTGATCGAGGTGTTTGGGCAGCAGGTTTTCCAGCACCTTTTGTTTGCCTACTCCCGAAATAGGATTGATGATAAACCGGTACTTTTTCATGGGTTCAATCGGTTGGAGCGCATCCGCGCGTTATAACTTTGAATGCAGGCTTTCAGTTGGGGAAAGGCCTGCGCACTGAGTTCTTCCCAATTGCCGTTGGACTGCACCAGGTTGTCTTTCAGTTGAGGGTCTAACCGACGGTCGAATACCCCGGTGAGTTGTTGGCCGTCGAAATGCAGCACCACCGCTTCGTCGATCCATTGGTAAATGGAATTCAGGTAGCTCACCGAGTAGCCCGCTTGAGATTGGCGAAACAAACTGCGGCCAAACGAAACGGCAGTCGCGGGAAAACCCAGGTAATCCAAGACACTGGGCAAGATATCCGTTTGTTGCGCCACAGCGTTGCTTCTTCCCTTCAAACCACTGCCAGGTTGAAAAAAGAGCAAAGGAACGGCATAGGCACCGATAGCATGGTCGTAAGCAACCTGGTCGGAGTAACTGGCGTGGTCGGCCGTTACTACAAACAACGTATTGGTGTACCACGGCTGTTGAGCCGCCGTTTCGAAAAACCGTTTCAAAGCATGATCTGCGTAGCGCACCGCTTGATGAATGGGCAAACTGCCCGGTGCAAAACGCCCCTCGTGCTGGGCAGGTATGGTATAGGGATGGTGTGAAGAAAGGGTAAAAAGGGCCGAGACAAAAGGAGTAGATTGCTGCGACAAGTCCTGCGCATAAAACTGCAAAAATTCCTCATCGAAAATGCCCCAATGCCCATCGTAATGCTCAGGGTTGGGGTATTCCGAGCGGCCAGCATACCGCTCAAAGCCTACCGACCGGGCAAATTGTTCGAAACCCATCGTACCATTGTTGCCCCCGTGATAAAAGGAGGAGGAATAGCCATGGGGAGCCAATAACGAAGGCAAGCTGTTCAAGTCGTTGTGGGCATACCGCGAAGTGATGTAGGGGTTAGTCATGAGCGAAGGCAGCCCGGCCACAATGGCGGGTACGGCTTCAATGGATTTTCTCCCATTGGCAAAGCACTGCTCAAAAACCAGACTGTGGTCCATCAAAGAATCTAAAAAAGGCGTGTAGCCCGTATAGGGGTTGAGCCCTCCAATGTATTCCGTGGCCATACTTTCCACAATAAGAATCACCACGTTCAGCGGCCGTTGCGGTGCTTTTGGGGCTACTTCAAAAACCGGATCGAAATGGGTGGGCAGTTCCTCCGCCGAAAAATAATTCGGCTCGGGGAGCTCTTTGCCAATCAAGGTTTTGATGACCGTAAACGGAGTGTTGAGCACCAAAGGCACATTCTGCATTTTGGTACAGTAGTTGGCATCCACAATGTCCAGCGGGCGGTCTTGCCAGCCGCCACGCATGGCCAACACCAACACCGTTAGCCCGACCACCAGCTTGATGCCCGCTATCCATCCTTTTTCGGAAAACGATCGAATGGGCCACCTTTTGGCCGACCATTGGTAGAGCACTTCACTGAGCCCCACCATCAAAAAGAAAAGCAGCACTACGTACCAATAATCTTGCACGAAAGCCGGCAGGAGGTTGATAAGGTCGTTGCCAAAACCTGCCAATTGAAACAGGTCGGCCGTGGAGCGCTTGAGGGTAAACTTGAAGTATTCGAGGTCGATGCCGTTGAGCACCAAGGACAGGCCATTGCATCCGTGAAACGTCCACCACAACCATTTGCGGTAACGCACAGGATTGGAAAAAGCAAAAGGCACCAGGTGGAGCAGGGCGTAGGGAGCGAACAAAAAGCCAATGGCTACAAGGTCGAAGCGCAAACCCCAGGCAAAGTCTAACCCACTGACCTGACGGAAAAAATCAAGGTTGAGCAACCAAAAAGCCAGCCGAAGGAGGCTGAAGCCCAACAGGGCAATGCCCAAACGCAACCATAACAGGCGAAAGTGGGACCAGGATGCCGACATAGGGTCAAAGCTACGGATTCAGGCAGCGATGGCCTTGGGCAGGAAGGGAAGGGGAAAAAAACAAAAAAGCCATCCCAATTTCGGGATGGCTTTTTCTTAAAAAAAGTGTCTTTCGTTTATTACTGCTTGGTGAAAACAGCAGTACAGTTGAAAGTAGTATTGTTGTTGGTGTTGTTGACGGTGTAAGACAAGTTGAAAGTTGAACCGTTGTCAGTAGTAGTACCGGTTCCGGTAAGACGGAAACCATCACCATCTGGCTCTTGATCAGGAATAGTTAGGTTGTTGCCGTCTACAGTAATTACTACTGGGCTATTAAACACATCAGCAAAGTCTGACATTAAGATACGGGTAATGTCAGAAGCAGAATTGGTGTTGGTTACAGCGAAGGTAGCTGAGTTGGCGCCACAAGATTCAGCAACGGTGTAGGTACCGATGAATTTGGCACGCATCTCGGTATTACAATCATCACCTTCGTAACCAGTAGCAGCAGAACAATCACAACCACAATCGGTAGCAATAGGAGCAGTTACACCGCCATTCAGACAGGTTACACTGGCACAAAGGTCAGTTTCACACTCATCACCAGTAAAACCGGTTGGACAGCTACAGTCACCTGCATCGCAAGTACCACCGTTTTGGCAATCAACGTTGTTGCAATCGTCACAAGACTGCTGGGTCAGCATCAAACCGGCACACAAAAAGGTAACGGTGAAAAAACTCTTCAAAAATTTCATAATGCGAAGCAATTAGTGGGAATGATAGATTTGGTTTCGTTTGAATTAAGTCGGCAAAGTTATAGGATTTGCTTAGAATTCAAAAGTTTCCGCCGTTTCAACCCCATAAAAAGCATGGACCAGCAACAAAAAACCAATGACGAGCACGGTAGTTTTTTGTTAATAATTGCCGCCCAAAAGGATGGGATACTCAAAGCGTTATTAGAAGGCTTCTGCTTCTATAATCCTGCTAAGCTTTTAGTGCAACACCAGTTTTCCCTTGTGTACGATCTCGTCTTTTTCGTTGATAATGGTGAAGAAAAAGGAGCCTGAATTCAAATAATCTAGGTTGAGAATGGCCGTTTCGCTGCCGAAGCTGATTTGCTCATTGGCTACCACCTGACCAATAGTGCTGTAGGCCCTAAAGGTACAATTGGCGCAATTGAGGTTAGCACTTTTGATGGAAATCACCTTGTCCAAACTCGGGTTGGGATACACACTTACTGCAAAGCGTTGGTCATTCATCTGTTGCACGCTGGTGGTGGTACCGCTAGGGTTGTTGAAATAAATGCCATCTACAAAGAGAGTAGCTCCTTCCACCACCGATTGCGATGCACTCGAAATCAGACTGAAATAAATAGAATCTGGGTTTTGGGTGCTGGAATAGTAATTGGCCAAAGGATAAGGTCGTAGGGTCCAGCCGTTGGTGATTGGCATGGCTACTACCACATCCATCACCTGAATGGGTGTATTGTTGGGTCCCACGGCTTGCATGGTTAACGCAAAGGCCCCGGTATCGATTTGATTGTTGGGTACTTCATATTTGTATAGCATCCAAAGAGTGTCTGGCCGCGATTGGTATGCCGTACCACTCGTTCGGATAACGTGGTTCGTGGTGTTGTACGACATGTTGTTGAGTGTCACCAACGAGTAGGTGATGAAACCACCTTGTGCCGGGGTGATGACCTTCAGGCTGTAAGCCCCGTTCTGTTTATCAACGGCATCGCGTTCAACCCGGCCTATATTGAATCCAAAGGCAGTTTGGAAAGTCGCCCACCCGGTAGGCCGGGTAAAGGTGTCCCAATTGTCGAATTCGTTGTTCGGTAATTCCTGGTGTTGTGCCCAGGCCATGGCCGGTAAAACGATAAGAAGAAGCGTATATAGATTTTTCATGTAAGAAGGAGATTCAGGTATTAGGTCTGTTGCCAAACGCGCGCAATTTATGGGCTTATTTAGAATGGTTCAAAATTAGATGAACAAGCGATACGTAAAGCTTCGGCAATCAAAACTTGAGGTTGAATTGTAGGCAACCCTTGTCAACTCAAGCGGTCCTCAATCGATTTTGACAAGTTGGATGGAGTAATACCTAAGATTGGTGTGGTGGTAGAATGCCCTTTTCACCATGTCGTTATAGTGAACAATTGCCCACGATTTGGCCGCTCAAAAGGCAGGTGACTAACTCAAGGCACTTTTTTACCCTACGGCCGGTCGGTTGTTTAATTCTACAATTCTATGCATCCTAACAAAGCGTAGGCAGGCATTAAATTGCTTGTAATCAAATTCAATGCACTAAACGAAAGGCATTTAGAAAAGAATTCTATTTTTGTTGGGCACCTATACCAGTAACCTACTAAGTATTGATTTGAACATGAAAAAAGCAGCAATCTATTTCTCTGCATTGGCCTTTGTAGCCGGAAGCCTCGTGGCTTGTGGAGGAGGAACTGAAAAGAACGACACCAGCAAGCAAGACTCTATGGAGGCCGCTAAAAAAGCCGAAGACGAAGCCGCTGCTGCTGAAAAAGCCGCTATGGAAGCGAAAGCAAAAGCTGATGCAGAAGCTGCAGAAAAGGCGAAAGCTGAAGCTGAAGCCGCTGCTGCAGCAACTGAAGCCGAAGCCTCTGAAATGGCGAACAAGAAAGAAGAGCCTAAGTCTTCTGCTGAGAAAAAGCAGGATAAATTCGAAGGCAAAATGGATTCTAAGAAAGAATCGGCCCAGAAAAAGAAAGACAAGTTTGAAGGAAAAACAAACGCTGCTGAAGAGTCGGCCAAGAAAAAGGCTGATAAATTCGGCGGAAAGTAATTTCCTACGTCAATTGAAATTCAAAGGCTGTTCTTTCGAGGATAGCCTTTTTTTATTTCCTTTCGCGTATTAATCATAGAGCACGCAGCAAGCCACAATAGGAAGACCGGTGGCGCGAAGGAACATGTGAAGAAGGATAGGAAGCCACTGTTAGGCCTCAGGCCTTTTTGGTCATTGCTTTCGTAGATTGGCACCCGCCACAGGCCGAACCACACGATTTGGAGCGGGTGGTCAGCCACAACATCCGGCCCAAATAGAAGACCGAACAAAGGGCTAAGATTCCTACAAGGATGTGTTGAAAAACCATTGAAACACGGTGGTTTGCTTCTTACAAAGTTAGGCCAAATTAAATACATTTGGAGGCTACAAACCGCCTTAAAAGTCCATTCATGGCTACTGCGATCCAATCTGAAATGCAATTCGACCGGCGAGAACTCACCGACGAACAACTCCTGCAGCTGTACCGCGCCATTCTGTTTCCACGCATGATCGAGGAAAAGATGCTGATCCTGTTGCGCCAGGGGAAAATTTCCAAATGGTTTTCCGGCATTGGTCAGGAAGCGATCTCGGTAGGAGTAACGCAGGCCTTGCAACCCGAAGAATTCATTCTCCCGATGCACCGCAACCTTGGGGTTTTCACTGGGCGGGGCATTGAGTTGCACCGCTTGTTTGCCCAGTTTCAGGGCAAGGCCTCCGGGTTTACTTCCGGTCGCGACCGGAGTTTCCACTTTGGCAGTCCGGACCACCACATTGTGGGCATGATCTCGCACCTGGGCGCGCAACTTGGTGTGGCCGATGGCATTGCCCTGGCCAACAAGCTGAAAAAGAATGGCCAGGTCGTAGTGGCCTTTTCCGGCGATGGCGGTACTTCAGAAGGTGATTTTCACGAAGCCCTCAACGTGGCCGCGGTATGGGACTTGCCGGTGATTTTTGTGATTGAAAACAACGGTTACGGCTTGTCTACTCCCAGCAAAGAGCAGTTTCGTTGCCGCCAATTCATCGACAAAGGCATTGGCTACGGCATGCGTACCAAAAAGGTAGATGGCAACAACCTGTTGGAAGTGTACCACACCATTGAAGAGCTGTCGGAAAAGATCAAAACGAATCCTCGCCCGTACCTGTTGGAATGCATGACCTTCCGCATGCGGGGGCACGAAGAAGCTTCGGGTACCAAATACATTCCCAAAGAACTGTTTGAAACCTGGGCCAAGAAAGACCCGGTAGCCAATTTCGAGCAATACCTCAAATCAGAGGGTGCCCTCACCGAGGAGGTAGAAGCCGAAATGCGGGCCTCCATCAAAACGGCGATCAACGAAGGGCTCGACATTGCTTTTAATGAAGCGGCCATCGAGGCCGATACGCAGCAAGAATTATCCGATCTGTTTGTAACTGGTCCGGAACCCCAAGCACCCGCCACCAACGAAACCCGTGAAATGCGCCTTGTCGATGCGGTTTCCGATGGCTTGAAACAAGCCCTGCAACGGCACCCCGAATTGGTGGTGATGGGGCAAGACATTGCCGAATACGGCGGGGTGTTTAAAATCACCCAAGGCTTTTTAGAAGAATTCGGAGCGGACCGCATCCGCAACACGCCTTTGTGCGAATCGGCCATTGTGGGTGCCTCCTTGGGGCTTTCGATCCAGCAGCACAAAGCAGTGATGGAAATGCAGTTTGCCGATTTTGTTTCCTGTGGCTTCAATCAGATCGTCAACAATTTGGCCAAGGCAAATTGGCGCTGGGGGCAACGGGCCGATGTGGTCATCCGCATGCCTACCGGAGCCGGAGTAGGGGCAGGGCCTTTCCATTCGCAAAGCAACGAAGCCTGGTTTTTCCACACCCCTGGCCTCAAGATTCTGTATCCGGCCTTTCCGGCCGATGCCAAAGGGTTGCTCACGGCGGCCATTGCCGACCCCAATCCGGTGATGTTCTTTGAGCACAAAGCGCTCTACCGCAGCCTTTCGGGAGAAGTCCCTACCGATTACTACACCTTGCCCATGGATCAGGCAGCTGTTTTGCGGGAAGGGGAAAGTGTTTCCATTATCACCTACGGCATGGGGGTGCATTGGGCGCTAAAGTTGATCGAAAACCAACCTGAGCTGGATGCAGAGATCATCGACCTGCGTTCCTTAGCTCCTATTGACTGGGCCACCATCTTTGCTTCGGTGAAGAAAACCAGCAAGGCCATCATTTTGCATGAAGACACTTTGTTGGGCGGTATCGGAGCCGAAATTGCAGCCCGCATCGCTGACGATTGTTTCGAACACCTCGATGCCCCGGTGGTGCGTTCGGCCAGTTTGGATACTCCCGTACCATTTGCGGCCGCTCTGGAAGAAAACTTTTTGCCTCAAAAGCGCTTTGCCGATCAGTTGCAACGCCTTTTAGCCTATTGATGGACGACCGCTGCCGCCAAGGCGTGGCAGTTTTCCCGGCAATGCTGGTACAATTGGTTGGAATGCTTTTGCTTTCCTTCCCGTCCCTTTTAATTTGTACTCGATTTCGTTACCTTATCGAATCTTCGAGTATTTAATGCGCTTCATCAAACTTTTGATCGGTACTTTGTGTACCGCAATACGGGTTGCTACCTCGGCTTGCCGACATTTTCTGGTAGAAACTGGTGCTGCGGAAGATTGCCCTTCAGGTCCTGTTTCTTTTGGACAAGAAATGGCCTTGTTGCTTCGCACCAATTGCGGCCTTCCAGGATGCTATGTGTTGAGCAGCCCGGCCAAAGGATTATTTGTAGACGCAAACGATAACTTCGACTACCAGGTGGTGAAAGGTGAGGTGGACAATGGCAGCTTCAACAACGGCGTGGTTGTACAGAAAGACCTGCCGCCCATTGGCAACCTCTTAGACAGTGAATTGAATCGAATGGCTGAATGGCTAACCGCCGGAGCGCCCAACAACTGATGGATATGAAGAAATTGTGGTTTGGTATCGGGATAGTGGCACTTGGTTTTTTAATCGGGTGCAAATACGATAAAGAAGACGAGTTGTATCCCGTTCTGTGCGATCAGAGTGACATTACCTTCTCCAGAGATATAGAACCGATCATTGCCTCCAAGTGTGCTGTTCCTGGCTGCCACGTTACGGGTGGCACGGCCAATGGAAACTTTGAAGATTATTTAGGGCTAAACGCCAAAGTCGGCAACGGCAGTGTGCGAAGTCGGGTACTGGAAAGCCGGGATATGCCGCCTTCGGGGTCCATTACTCCCTGCGAATTAGAAACCATTCAATCCTGGTTAGACGCCGGAGCACCCAACAACTGATTGAATCGACCATGAAAAAACTTTGGATACTTCTGTGCACTGTCTTGTTGGCTGGTTGGGCAATGGGGCAAGAAGGGGAAGACGTCAAACCTACCTACGAAACCTTTAAAGATACCCGCATCGTGAACAGCCACAGCGTGGAAATGGAACACGTTGGGGAATTGAAACTCATCATTGGTCACCGTTTCGGGCAGATCAACCGGGGCTGGCGCGATCTTTTTGGCATCGATGCAGCCACCATGCGTTGGGGACTGGATTATGGCATCACTGATTACTTGTCGATTGGTTTCGGCCGCAGTTCCTTCCAAAAAAACTACGATGGCTACGCCAAAGTGCGCTTGTTGCACCAATCTTCGGGCGCTAGAAACATGCCCCTGTCGCTGGTGTATTTCACCGATGTGGCCCTCAACAGCAGCGAGTGGGCCGATCCCGACCGGGAAAATTTCTTTTCCTCGCGTTTGATCTACAGCCATCAACTGTTAATTGCTCGCAAAGTCAGTGATTTCTTTTCGGTTCAGCTGATGCCTACCTTGGTGCACCGTAACCTCATCACCGATTCGGAAGCGGAGAAAAACGATGTGTATAGCATGGGCGCGGCTACCCGCTTTCAGCTGACCAAATCAGTGGCCTTCAATGCTGAGTATTTCTACACGCTGGCCGATCAAATCAATACCGACATTTATCAAACTTCGATACTAAGTTTTGGCGTAAACATAGAAACCAATGGCCACCACTTTCAGCTACACGTGAGCAACGCACAGGGTATGGTGAACCGTTTCTATGTTGCCGAAACCACCGGCGACTTTTTCAACGGAGACATTCATTTGGGGTTCAACATTACACGTTCGTTCCAAATTCGGGGCAGGAAGTACAAGTAGACCTTCCTCAACGAGAGTTAGTTTGATTTGGAAAAGGCAAGCCGAAAGGTTTGCCTTTTTTGTTTTGAAATCCCCACCCGTTTGCCGAGCTTAGTCCCACCCAGTCGCCGGAGCCGAGAAGCCCGAAAAGAAGTTGCAATAAGCATGTAACATGCAATAGATATTGGATCGTAGTTGCAAACTACGATCAGCCTTCCGGGCACCACCACCATTTGCCAGCGCCAAAACCGCTCCTTACATTTAGCCACATGTATCGCGTCTATGTAGTAGAACTCTCCAAAAAGGTTTTTACAGAAAACCGCCGGTTTCGGGAAGCCAACCCGCAATTCAACGGAGTATTGGAATGTCTTTATGTGGGCATGACCAGCAAAACTCCGCAGGAGCGCTTCAAGCAGCACAAAGAAGGCTACCGGAATGCCCGTGGCCACAAACTCAGTTCCAACATTGTGCACCGTTACGGGCTCTATTTGAGGGGCAGTTTGTTCAACCACATCCCTCCGGTGCGCACCCGGGCAGAAGCCCTCCAAATGGAAAAAAAACTCGCGTTGGAGCTTCGCCGAAAGCGCTACGCGGTATGGTTCAATTGATTCCGGCCACAGGCGGTTAGGAGGGAATGTGCCTTGTCTGTTTCCTTGCACCCTTTTGGGATTACTATCGAAGGATTGTTTTTTATAATTTGTTTGTTAAGAATTTCAAAAAACCAACAACTAACTACGGAGTTGAGCGTCATAGTAGTGAACTAACCCATTGTCCAAAGCAGGTTTTGCGGGATTGGAAGGTAATCACTCTTGCCTGGTGGTTGTCCTCCATGGAGCTCTTATGCAGCGTGTGGCCTCAAAATTGCTTTCGTGATACTCATTATCTATCCACCAAAGTATGATTCATGTATTTATTGTTGAAGACAATAGTAGACACCTGATGACCCTTGAAGCCAAGGTGAAAAACCTGGGTTATGGTATTGCCGGCACCAGCACCAACAGCCGTGATGCACTGGCAGCTTTTGCCAAAACCAACACCGATGTGGTGTTGCTTGACATTCACCTTGAAGACGGGTTGAATGGCATTGATCTCGCGGTGAAAATGCGCGAAATCAATGAGGTGCCCATCATCTTTGTGACCGCTATGCAAGCCAGCTCTGTGGTGGAGCAAGCCATGCCCGTAGTGCCCTCCGGCTATTTGGTGAAACCCGTTCATCCCATGGAACTCAAGGCCAACATTGAATTGGCATTGGAGCAGCAAAAGCATTTGGTCGTAGCTACTCCCGACCAGCATTACCTCACCGTGCGGCTGGGCCAAAAGCTACGCAAGTTGCGGTTTGAAGACATTAGCCACCTCAAGGTAGAGAGCAAGAATTACGTCACCTTGGTGGACAAGCACCAAAAACAATTTCCGGTACGTGGATCGTTGAAAAAGCTGCTGGAAGGCGTGTTGCCGATGACTTTCCTGCGCACACATCACGGGCACGTCATCAACCTGGATTATGTGGATTACATCGACGAGACCACTCAATCGATGTACCTCTTAACCGGTGACGTGGTGCCGATTGGCCGTATTTTCAAGAAAGAAGTGTATACGCGGATGAACATCAATTGAGGCGGTAGGAGCCGCTTCTCTTTTTTGTTTGCCCTTATTCCTTTGCAGAAGGCAGGGGTGGGGGAGGTGGGTCAGCAAACGATCACCAAGGGTGGTTGGAAGTCGATTTCATTGATTCTTTTATCTTGTGACCAATTCACCTTAACCCGGAAGGTTTGCCTTCCATCAAATCCCTTATCTACCTAAAATTTGTATTATGAAAAGCTTGTTAACCACCCTCTGTTTCGCGTTCGCCTGCGTATTGTTTAGCTATGGTCAAGAGCAAGTTGTACTGGTCAACAAAACTGATTGTCCGCTCCGATTTCACATGGCAGAAACTTCCATTACTTCGCCTTGTACCTTTGTACAAAGCTACTTCGTAGTGGTGCCGGCCCAAACGGCCATGCCTCTAACGGTACTCAACCAAGGCGCTGAGTTTACACGTACAGGCATCGGCTTTGTGAACAACAACTGTGTAGGCATGAGTTTGTCAGCTCCGGCCAACAATTGTGTAAGTTGTCAAAGCCCTTGGTTTTTGAGCAGCTACTCGTTCACGCCTTACTGCAAAAACAAATGTTACGGCACGAACTTCAACCTGCAATGGTTTGATTGTAATATGAGCGGAAATGGAATAGCGCAAGTCGTAGTGTGGCAATAAGACCAACGCGCTTTGCAAAAGCAACAAAGAGGCATTCCATTCATTTGGGTGCCTCTTTTTTTGTGGCATTACGAGGTGAATGCAGGAGCTACTGTAGTCTTTTACTGCTTCAATAGTGGCAAGTTACGCCTGCTTGAAGCGGATTTTCCCAAAAGTAGGGACCTAAGGGGCCAGCATGTAGAGGTCCTGAACCGGACGGGCAGAACCGTGAGCCGCATAAAGCTTGCCTTGATAAACCTCCAGGTCTTCAACTTTAGTGTTGAGGCCAAAGGCAATGCCGCGCCAGGAGGTGCCGTTCCAGCGACCCACGTTAGAGGTATTGATGCCGCCCAGCGTTTGAAACCTGCCTCCTACCAGCAACTCGTTGGCATACGTTTTCAAAGTAAATACGGCACCATCGGGAATACCGTCACCCAAAGCAGACCAAGAACTGCCGTTCCAAACCGCCACGCTGTGGCAAATTAAAGTACCCGCGCGGTTGAAGGTACCACCTGCCACCAGTTTTCCTTCGTAGAGGGCCAGGTCGTATACCGCTCCGTTCAACCCTTCGTCTAAGGCTTCCCAATCGGAGCCGTTCCAACGGGCAATATGGTTTACCGTGGTACTGCCCGAGCGTTGAAAATGGCCGGCCGCGAAGAGCTCTCCATTGATCATTTGTAGCGCTTGGATTCTTGCATCGAAGCCACTGCCCATCTGCACCCATTGGCCGCCCACTTGCTGCAGGACAAATGGCGCTTCGTTGGTTGCAATTACCGGGATGCCGTTGAGAAACGCCATGTCATAAACCAGCGTGTTCATGCCGGGGCGTGATACAAAATCGGTCCAGGTATTGTCTTCTGGGTTGTAGCGCAACACGCCCACGCCTGCATTGGAGTTGGCATTGGGATAAAAGGCCCCCATGCCAAAAAGGCTTCCGTTCAGTACTCGAAAGCGCTCGAAGCTCCGAAAAGTAAGGGTAGTAAGTGGAAAACTTGGATGGGTGGTGACCGAAACACCATCATAATGGGCAGAGTAGGTGTAGGTATTCGTACCCACGTCAGGCCGGCTGTAGCTCATGATCAGTTGATCGTTGAACACGGCCAAACTTCGGGTAAAGCTGTTAGGGTCTTCGACCACCACTTCCCATTGTGTACCCGAAACAGGCTGCTCTTCTGCGTTTACAACCGCAGGAGTGGGCTGGCAAATTTCATCTGCCTCATCTTTTCGGCAACTGGTTGGCAGTAGGAGGAGGATAAAACAGAGAGGGAGGAGATTGGCAATGCGAAACATGATGTTGGTTGGTTATAGGGTGATGGTGGACAATCAACCGCTTGAATGAAGGTAATGAATTGATGGCTACGGTTGGGGATGCCCATGGATTTTGTAGTAGTTGGATGCACCGGATAGGGGATACCGACGAACGGAAAAGTGTTGCCTGCGCCACGGAAGATGTTGCCGAAAGCTTGGATGGCTACCAGTGGTGCCTCAGTTCTACCTCCTACTCTAATTTGGATGCAGATTGCAACTAACCCCTGCCATCCATTACTCCAACCGAGCCCCACCCGGTCGTAGAGCATCCCACTACCAGTCGCCGAGCGTAACCCACCCGGTCGCCGAGCATCCCACTACCAGTCGCCGAACGGACTGTGTCAGC
>CALCCE010000096.1 GCA_937899835.1 uncultured Flavobacteriales bacterium
AAATGCCGTCTCCTTCCCAACGGGTAGTGTCAATACTCGACCATGTTGTGCCATTCCAAGTGGCAATACCACTCGCAGCAATCCCTCCAATCGAATCAAAAGTTCCGGTAACGTAAAGCAGGCTATCAGTGGAATAAAGGTTCGAAACAATTCCGGGCACAACAACGATCGAATCCCACGAAGCCGAACCCCATCGGCCAATGGAGTACCGGCCAGAGGCAAACAACATCCCAGCAATGAAGTAGCTACCCTGAAATTTAGTTATTGCTGTAACAGGATTTCCGCAAGCACCAACCGCGTTCGTAAAATTAGCACCCGCCCCAAGAGAATCCCATTGCTGGCCATCCCATTGAGCGATACAGTTCACAATAATTCCATCCACCTCCAAAAAGCCACCACCGGCCAACAACACATTGGACGTAGAGTCATAATACAACTCGTTCACTTGACGGGAGGCTCCCTGTCCCAACGAAAGCCAATCCTGAGAAAAACAAAACGTGGTGCTGATCATACAGCACCACGTTAACAATATCGTTTTACAAAGCAGTTTCATTGCATATTTCAAAACCAACCTCAATTTACAACGATTTTTTCGGTAAAATGGCGTGCGCCATTCCATACCGAAAGCAGATATAGGCCCGAAGGTAGGCCCTCGACCGAGATATCAAAAGCCACTTCCGGGTGATCTATCTGCATCCGATCTACTCGAACTAACTTCCCCGTGATATCGCGTAGTTCAATCCTGATCGCACCAATGGTTCCTGTAAACGAGACCCGTGCAACATCAGTAACCGGATTCGGAGCAACCGAAAGCCCCCTATACAGCTCCTCCGCAACCCCTGTCACCTGATCCCCATTGATGCGGATCAAAAAAGCATCATCCAACTCCTCCCGGTCGCCAAAGTATAGCTCCCGACAGTACTGCGAAGCGTTATCACACTCGGTAGGAAACAAATAGGCATTGGAAGCACCCGTCATGTACAGCATATCCCCGGGGCCAGTCGCTATTGCATTCGCGCCTTCAGTAGCTCTCTGAAAAGTGTCAATACTATTTACCGTATAGGTGCCACCATAATAGGTGCTCCAATGGTGCCGGTGCTGATCATCGAACGCAGCCACAAAAGCGTCTGCCCGGTTAGTAGTGTTATCCGCCTGATAGAACTGGAAATAATAACCCCATTTGAAATAGCGCGGAAAATCAAGGCTGTTGGTGGAACCAGTTATAAAAAGCTCACCATTCGCATTCACGTCCACCGCCCGGAGCTCATCGAAATCCGAACCACCGTAATAGGTACTCCACTCCAATTCATTGTTCGAATTAAATTGCGCAATGTATCCTTCGGTCTCCCCCAAGTGTTGGTCCTGGAAATAAGCCCCGTTCCCTTGATCACAAAGCGGAAACTCACCAAAAGCAGCCGGCACCCCACAGCCCGTCAACCCTTGGTCAGCACGGGTATTGCCCACCACCACTACGTTATCCTGGTCATCTATAACCATCCCGGTAGCCGTTTGAAGGATGTGTCCACCAAACCAGGTAGACCAAATCAATTCACGATCTACGTTGAACCGCGCCAAAAAGCCAATCCCCGGAAAATCTTGATAGTAATCCAGACTACCCGCCGGATCGCACAACGGCAATCCACCATTCGTGCTCACTCCACAGGGTACATCACCGGGAACACTCGAAAAGGTGCCGCCATAAACATAGATTTCGTTCGAACTGTTGGTGGCCACACTCACCAGTCCATCATCCGAGTTCGTTCCAAAGTAGGTCCCCCATTCCAACACCCCGGAAGGGTTGTCAAATTGGGATAAATCTGGTGCAAGCTCCACCAAAAAACCTTCTGAGGCAGCCCCTTTTACGGATTGATTAAAAGGGTTGCTCCCAGAGGTAGCCGCAAGATTGGTAAAATCAGGCGAGGACGTTCGTCCAACAATTCGCACCACATCATTACCATCTACATCCAGGCAGTTAGGCCCCTTGATAAAGTCTTCACCACTTCCCCCGAAGTAGCTGGCAAATACCCGAACCCCAAACTGGTTAATCTCAAAAACAAACAAGTCATTTACCCCGATAAAGTTGGAAGCACCGTTGCATATCACGTTTCCCAAACCGCAATCAACCGGCAAATCCCAGCTATTAGTTAAAGTAGCAACTACACAACTACCATTGCTTTTTAAACCAATGCCTTCTCCGGAATCATCCCCACCACCTCCATAGTAGGTACTCCATTCAATTTGATCGGAAGGGTTAAACTTTGTTACGTAGACATCGCTGAAAACATTATATCCAGTTATGGTAGGTCCCAAAACTGGTAAGTCCAAACTGTTAGTCCGCCCCGTAACAAACAGCCCACCATTCGCATCCGTCACCATACTGTTCCCCGCATCGCCATAGCCAGCACCACCAAACATCGTAGCCCACTCAATCTGATCATTCCCCGTAGGTGGAGCCGGTGGCGGAAGAGGCAAAGCCGCAGCTACGATCACCAACTTCTCACCCGTGTTGTAAGTGCCCGTTTGCAACTTCACCTCATCCGTTCCCACCTTACTAAAGGCAGGCAGCCAGCCCGTTGGGGTCATCGCTCCATTTTGTGCCACCTGATAGGCAATCCCCTCCTCAAACACAAACGTCTTTTGCACCATCAGCAGTTCCAAATCAGCATTCAGGTTCACATCCAACTGATCCTGGCCACTGAACCGCAAGTGGATGTCATTCGGGTTCGCCCCTTCGTGCACCACGAAATAGAACTTATACCCTACCGTGTTCGACAAATAGTGTACGTCAATCCCTGGCCACACCTCCTCGTATACCAAGCGTTGAAAACTGTGCACGTTCGTCACCCCAGAGGGCACATGCTGGTTATAATAATGTGCCACACCCGCAGAAGAAGTATATCCCACCGGAGCGCTTTCACAACTTCCCTCCGCTACCGGACACACAAAATCCACATCGATCCGGTACGAAGAACTCAACTGCCCCGGCTCACTGCCCGGCTCCACATACACATAAGAAACCCGATTCTCCGCAAAAAAGAGCAACGGAAACTTGTCCATAGAATAATACAGCACCTCATCCGCCTGGCTGCCATCCGTGCGGCCCAACTGCCCCAAATTCTCGGTGTAGTCAATGGAGGATGATACCTCCTGACCCATTAGATCAGGTGGGAAATAGGGAGTTTGGCCGTAGGTAAATTCAAATCTTACAAGCACCAGGCAAAGTGCGGTAGAACAAAAAATCACAAATCGATTCATAGCATATTTTTAGAATGGTTTCAACGCTGAGTTTCTTTTCAAGAAAAGGAATACAGTACATAGGAAACCTGTAAAAAATGCTCAAAATCAATTCTTTATCGGGCAAGAAGAAGTGATGCGCCTGAAGTTTTTAATATACTCTGAATGGGAAGTAAAGGTGGGTACGTGAGGGATTTGGAGAGCCCGCATGTTTACGGGAAACAAGATCAGACAGTAAGTCGATTTACCTTTTTGGGTGGTACCTGCGGCTATTGCCACAGCTGTAAAGGAGGTAATGCTGTCTTGTCGTAGGGTAAAAATTAAAAGGGCTATCACCACGTAGTGATGGAGAACTAAGTGATCCCGGTCCCCAGCTAACCACCATCCCTAAAAACACAGAAATTGGCTCTCAGATCAAATATATCCCACCACCTTGTAGGTCACATATCCCACCCATTCTTTGATGAGGTGCTTCCAAACCAGCAAGGCCTCGGCGTGTGGCAAAATCAAGTGGTCGAGGTAAAACTTGCGCGGCCCCGAGTGACGGTCAACACTGTAGGGAGTAACAGGAACGCCCACTTTTTCGAAACACGCCTTCGCACGTTTCATGTGGTAGGCGCTGGTGATCAGCAGACAACTGGCTTTTGGATAATTTTCCTGAATAATTTTTTGACTTAGCTCCGCATTTTGGTGGGTGTTTTTGCTCTGGTTTTCCACCAAAATGTCCCGGTTGGGGATACCGATACTGAGCAAATACTCTCGACTGGAATCGGCTTCGGATTTCGAAACTTCGGTCATACGTCCGGAACCACCACTGATTAGAATCTTCTTGATTTTCTTTTGGCGATAGAGCTCAATGGTGGCCGTCAGGCGGTCGGCATTGGGTCCCAACTCAATACGATCGATCTCGCTGTCGTAATCGGAATAACCACCGAGTAAAATACCGATGTCGTGCTTTTCTATTGCATCCAGGCGCACCGCCGGGTACTCCCATCGATACATGATTTCATTGAACAAAAAGGCATTGGAAAACAGGTAAAAGACGACAATGGCACCCACCAATCCCCGTTTCTTCCACTTTCTTCCCCGTGCGAAAACAGCGAGTAGAAGCAATAACATTACCCACACCGATGGTGTAATGAGAAAGACCAGAAGTTTTGAAATCAGGAAAAACACCCCACAAACTTAGGGCGAAACCACCAACTTACGCGTTGAAATGCCCTCCGCCTGTGTTAACCGGAGGAAGTAAACGCCAACATCCAACCCATCCAGTTGTACGGGGATTTCCTGGTTGGCCCCAATTGCACCTTGCCAGAGGTTGCGCACTAACCGGCCGTTTTGATCAAACAATTGCAGGGAAGCATTCGATCCCCCTTCCTTGCCCAAACGTACCGTAACCACATCGCGTGCCGGGTTGGGAAAAAGGGTGAAAGTGGGTTCTTTCACCGTGAATTCCTCCTGACCAGTGGCCAAAAGGTTGGAAGTATACACCCCGGTGCCGTGGGTGCCAATGGCCAAGAAGCCATCCGAAGGTCGGTAAGCCATCATGTCGACCACCACATTGCCCACCGTTGAGGAGCCCTCAGCCGTCCATAAGGTGGAATCGCCCAGCAAAGTATCGGTGGAATAAAGGCCAGTGCTGGTGCCCAGGAGGTAGCGCGTGGCGTCTCCATCGGGAACGATGACCGCCCAACGGCAAGAAGGACCATCGCCAAATCCAGGAGGGAAATTCGGTGGAATGGGTTCTTCCAGGTTGCCAGCAATGGATTGCCAGGTGTCGCCGGCGTCTTCCGAATACCATAAGCTGATCACGTTGTAATTCGAGTAAACCACAATGAGCTTGTCTCCGTCTCGCGGGTCTACCGCAATGCAATGCGTATATCCACCGGAGGTAATGCCATTGGTAATGTCTACCGCCACCGGATCACCCACATTGGCCGAGTCGAGCCGGTAGATTCGGCGGGTCCGGTTGCCATAGTACAACCGGTGAGTTGGGTTAGTGACCGTTGCTGCTAAAGCAGTGATGGTATTGCTGGAGGTAGCATTGCTATACTCGTGCCAACCCAAACTAATGGAATCGTATTCATTGTCGTAAGGAATAGACGACAAACTGTCGTTGCGCCACAGGTTGGTGCCCTCCGCCAAATACATCACATTGTTGTCTACCGGGTCTAGAATGTAAGGGTTGATAAACGAGTAATCAGTTCCTCCAATGGGATCGAAACGGTTGAATTGCACCACTTCTCCATTAGCGTCCAGATCAACCTTTAGCATGCGTCCGCGTTGACGCGAAAAGTAGTAGGTGCCACCTCCGTCTTCTACCGCACAGTGGGCCCCGTCTCCGGTAGAAGGAAAGGTCCAGGGGGTTTGAACGTTGTTGGAATTGGTCCACCAAGAGCCATTGTCCTGCGTACCGCAGATAATGACATTGCTCCCCACCGTTCCCTGGTCGATCGCAATGGTATACAATTGGGTGGTTTGATAGCCGTTGTTGAGCGTAGTCCAGCTCACGTTAGCTGCCGAGCAATCGTCAGTGCGCGCTACCCCTCCATCGTTGTACGACCACATAACATCCGGATTGGTGCTCGAAAACGCTACCCCGTGTAGATCACGGTGGTCAACGTATAATTAAAAAAAATAAAGAGGGGTGGGGACAGGCTCGTACCCGCCGACCCAGGAAATGTTATTCGGGGTGGTGAAACCATCGGTAGATCGGTAAAGGTTAGTACCACCAATAAAAACGGTATTGGTATCGCTGGGCTTGTAAGCCAAGGCCAGATCGTAAGAGCCCTGGCTGTAGAAATTGCCAAATACCCCAAGGTTGTTCGGCAAATTGGCCGAGTAATCCGTCCAGGTACCATCGGATCCAGAGCCATCTCCAGTTTTATAAACGTATTTCCACAAACTGGTCCAGGCCGTACTGCTAAAAAATACGTTGGTGAGCAAACCAGAACCTGGTGTATTGCCCATCATCAAAATTGAATTTTCGTTTTGAGGGTTGACTGCTAATAAAAGCCGCCCATAGGTTCCAGGAAAGTTGTTTATTCCTTGGTCGATTTGTGTCCAGTTGATGCCATCGGGCGAACGCCAAACCCCGGCTGATGCACCGTTGCTACTCAAGGTAGCATACACGACTCCGGTAGATGTAATGGCCAGGTCCATAAAAGTAGATAACAAACCAGAAGAACCCAGCACTTCGGTCCAGGATGTACCTCCATCAATGCTTCGAAACACTTTGCCGTTGGCAGCAGCATATAGCTCGTCTTCGGTTGTGTTGGAGGCATCGATCACCACATCCCAAATCAAATCCCAGGGATCAGTCGCTTGTGGATCGCCCGTGACCGTAGCCGGGAGAGACGTCCAGGATTGGCCGTTGTCGGTAGATTTATATAAACCGTTTCCCAGGTAGTTGGCAGAAAAACTCGCACTCGCTGAATTGCCGATCACCTCGCCAGAACCGTAGTACCAAATGTCAGTTTTTCCGGGTCGGGTATCCTGTATTAAGCAGGTAGAACTGTGATGATCTGCGGGTGCGGTGGTTTTTGTCCAACTCTGACCACCATCGGTGGATTGCCACATACCACCGGAAACTCCGCCTGCCAACAAATGATCTTCATTGTTTACATCCACTCCGAAAGCACGGGTGCGGCCACCCACGTTCCAAGGGCCCATGGGAGCAAAAGTATATCCAGAGCGATCGGCTTTTTGCGGGAGGGATTGAGCATAAGCCAATTCCCGCATGCGCATGTTCTTAGGAATGTCGCCGGTGGCTGGATCTTGCAAGCGTTCCCATTCAAAGCGGGCACGCGCATCAGGGTCTTCTGGTCCCCCGGCAGATAAAGGTGTTCCCGAAAACAACGGGGTGTGAATTTTTTGCTGAGAAGGAGTTCCTACGAATAGCAATAGACTAACCAAGGCTAACCCCATCAAGGGAACAAATGCACGTTGCATGGGCCAAGAAGATCAAATTTTACCTAAAAATACGCTTTGTGGCGCGAGGCCCGGCAAGATTATTCCGAAACCACCAGTTTTTGAACAGTGCCTGCTTCAGGAAGCACACAAAAATAAACTCCCTTGGGCAGTTGATCAACCGCAATGGTCTCCCGCCAGGGTGAAGTACCATTGGAGCGAATGGCATGGCTAAACACCAACTTGCCTTGCACATCACGAATCTCTACTTGTGAAGCTTTTTCAGTCCCTTCAATCGTAATCACATCCCGGGCAGGATTGGGAAATACCCGAAGGCCTTGATCCCATGCCGTCCACTCGTCCAGGTTGGTTACTCCATCTACATCGGTAATGAAAGAAGTAAAAACCCCGTTGCCGTGTGTCGCAATGGCCGTAAAGCCGTCCCACTGCCGCGAATCGATCGCGTCAACCACCACGTTGCCGATGGTATTCGGCCCCTGTTGGTGCCATACCGTAGAGTCTCCTTGCAACTGAGCCGTAGCATACAGCCCGGTACTGGTACCAACCATAAACACAGTTTGGTTGTCTTCTACTGGAATAATGGCCGCACAGCGCACGGAGGGCCCGTCTCCAAATCCTGGAGGCGCTCCGGTGGGCGGGTTAGGGTCTTCTAAATTGCCCGCAACACCTGTCCAATTGTTACCACCATCTTCTGAATACCAAATGCTGTACACATTGTAGTTAGAATACACTACCATCACATTATCGGCATTTCTCGGATCGATGGCAATATCGCTGGTGTAAGTACCAGAATTAATATTATTGGTGATATCCACCGAAGTGGGGTTGCCGGTATGCGCATCATCAATTCGGTAAATACGGCGGTTGCTTTGACCCACATACAAACGGTGGGCTGGTTCATACGAAGCGGCAAGCGTGGTAATGATGTTGGAAGTGGTAGCATTGGTCATCTGCACCCAATTGGTCGTTTGCTTCTCGTAGAGATCGTCAAGACCGAGTTGCGACAGGTCGTTGTTGCGCCACAGTTCCGGACCGTTGGGTAAGTACATAATGTCGTTGTCCCTCGGGTCGAGAATGAAAGGATGCACAAACAAATAACCACCCGGAATTTGATCCGGATCAATTCGTGTATATCCCGTTTTTTCACCTTGGCTGTTCAGTTCAGCCTTTAGAATCCGTCCATATTGCCGGGAGGAGTAATACATGGTTCCGTTGTCGGCAATGGCACAGTGCGAACCGTCTCCCAGGTTGGGCGATACCCAATCAAAATTCGGATCGGTGGAGTTGGTCCATTGCGTACCGTTGTCTTGCAATCCGCCCATCACCGTGAGGTTGAGGTCCTGGCCGTGATCAATGGCAACCGTATAGAACTGAGAAGTAACGTAGCCTTTGCTAATGCTCTTCCAGGTAGGTAGCGAATCCAAACAGTTGTCGGTTTGATACAAACCGCCATCATTGATGGAAATTAAAACATCCGGGTTGGAGGGTTGAAAAGCAATCAAGTGTTGATCCGGGTGGTGATTTTCCCAGCGGTAGCCCCATGGGCCACTAACGCCGGGCAGGTAACCGCCAATTTGTGTGATTTGCGTATCGCTGGTAAAACCATCGGTAGAGCGGAAAAGGTTGGTGCCACCAATAAAAACTACATTGGGATCATCGGGTTTTACAGCCACCACAATGTCATAAGAACCTTGGCTGGTGAAGGTGGTGCGGCTGCTTTGGGTAGAAGGAATGTTAGCCGTGAGGTTGTCCCATTGGCCGTTGGTGCCAGAACCGTCTCCGGTGAGGTAGGTGTATTTCCAAAGGCTGTGGTAATCGGTGTTACCACTATTGGGATTCACCGGAGCACCCGTTCCAGGGGTTTCACCTAAAAAGTAAATTCGGTTTTCATCCGAAGGGTCAACCCCCATCACGATGCGCTCGTAATTGGATGGAAATCCAGCGGGAGTAATGTTGATCCAGTTGATACCGTCGATGGATCGCCAGATGCCTCGTTGTTGACCTCCACTGCTCAGGGTGGCATAGCAAACTCCTGTTTCGGTAACGGTAATATCGGTATAAAACGAAGCCGTAAGACCACTGCTGGAACCCAAAACGGTCGTCCAGGTTTGTCCTCCATCCTCACTCCGACGAATTTCATTGGCCATGGCCACGAATACCACATCATTGTTTAGGTCCGATGGATCGGTGGCAATGTTCCAAGCCCGATCAAAAGCATCGGTGGCTTGTGGAGTTCCGGAAACAGTAGAACTCAGTGGAGCCCAACTTTGTCCGTTGTCCGTGGATTTATAAACCCCGTTTCCTAAATAGTAGGCAGAAAAACTTCTACTCGCGGAGTTGCCGCGCAGCTCACCAGAGGCATAGTACCAGGTGTCGGTTTTTCCAGGTCGACGGTCTTGAGAAAGACAAGTAATGCTGTGGTGCTGATCGGGCGCGGTGGCTTTTTGCCAGGTTTGACCACGGTCGGTACTTCTCCAAATTCCGCCAGAGACGCCCCCGGCAAGATAGGTGTTTTCGTTGTTGACATCAATTCCAAATGCCCGGGTACGGCCGCCTACATTGGAGGGGCCCAAAAGGGTCCAGGGAAATTTTTCGGAACGCGCTGAAGAACCCACTTGGTTTTGGGGAAGCGTAGCCGCAAAAGCAAGTTCGCGTTGGCGCACGTTATCGGGAAGCTTTCCGGTTGAAGGGTCTTTGATGCGTTCCAATTCATAAGCCCAGCGCCCTTCACGGGCATGGAGTCCTTCCTCATGGGACTGTTCTACAAACCGAGCCTCCGAAACCGCTTTTGGGGTTGGAGATTCTTCACCTGAGGTGAGCACCCAGGTTCCTGCAATTAAAAACGTTCCCATCAAAGGAATCAATACTTTCTTCATCGTCGAACTGCACTTAGGGGCGAGGAAGCAAATCGTAGTGAAATATCACCAATTGCCAATTTTCCAGGCCCATGTTTTCAATTTTAGCTTTTGCCTTGAACCGGTCCTCTTTCTTCAGGCCAGGATATTGCTGTTGCAAATCCGCTAATAATGCCTGAGTATTAGACGTGCTGTAGGCAAATCGTACTTTGCAAATACCACCTTTCCAATCGAGTGGTCCCCCTTCTCCAACTTCGTGCACCTTTATATATGCAAAGCATGGCGCCTTGGAACAAACTGAACCATTATCCTGCGAAATTGCCGGGTCGATAGCTACAACACTTGCTTCCAGTTGAAAGTTCTCTCGTCCGAAGGGAGCCGGAACGGTTACCTCGGGAGGAATAAAGCTGGAACCTGGCGTTGAGGTCGCTTTCTCAGGGCTTTTACAAGCCCATAAAAGGTTCATTACCAGGTACAAAGTGAGTGTCAGGCGATTTGACAAAGCACCCAAAAGTAGGAATTGATCCAATGAGGTCGATACCGATTCATGATTATCCGGGGAAACTCACAACTAAATTAATTTGGGTAAGGAGTCAACCATTTCCAATTTTTATGCGTCTACCTTAAAAGGTTCACCTTTTAATACACCGGGTTGATCTCTTAAAATCGCCTTTTCACAGGTAGTTTTACGTGTAGTTTAAGAAGTTTTCAGACCTGACTTCTAACCACTTTTTCATCCCTGCTGGCAGTGACTTATCATTCGCGGTAAGCTTATTTTATGAAAGACCAAACTTATCTTTGCGATAGCACATGTGCTACTTGACCCCAATTTACTGCCCTATGAAATTGACCCTTCGCCCAGGTCGTTTGCCTATCCTCCGATCTTTCCTCCTCGTTTTTTTGATAGCTTGTGGTAGTTATGCTGCCCACGCACAGTATTGGATGCAAAGTGCTGGCGGCATCACGGTAGATGAGGGCTATGATATTGCTGTGGACGGCAACGGCAACAGCTATACTACCGGTTATTTCACCGGAACCATGAACGTGGGCGCAGGCTCACTCAACGCCTCAGGGTCAACCGATATTTTTGTTACCAAAACCAACAATCAGGGTGTTTTTCAATGGGCGGTGAAAGCCGGTGGATCCGGTGCTGATCGCGGATTGTCCATTGATGCGGATGCCCAAGGAAATTGTTATGTATCCGGTTTTTTCAACGGTACCGCCACTTTTGGCACCCAAACCATCGTTTCTTCGGGAGCACAAGATGTTTTTGTAGCCAAATACAATACCTCGGGAGTGCTTCAGTGGGTATTCTCTGCCGGCGGAGCACAAGCCGATATTGGTAATGGGGTTTCGGTAGACAATTCCGGAAACGTGTATGTGACCGGTGAATTTCTGGGCACCGCGACTTTTGGTACTTCTACTTTGGCCAGCCAGGCCAATTCTATTGATGTGTTTACCATGAAGTTGGACGGCAATGGCAACTTCACCTGGGTAGAGTTGGGTACCGGCAGTCAAACCAACCGAGGCATTGATGTAGCCACCGATAATTCAGGCAATGTTTACGTCATTGGGCAATTTAGCGATACAATCACCTTTGATGTGCAGCATCCCAACACTGGTTTCAACGCTATTTTCGTCATTAAATACAACACCAGCGGCCAAGAGCAGTGGTTTCGAAGGATCAGCGGAGGAGCATCCAATTTTGGTACTGCCATTGAAGCCAGCGGAAACGGAACGGTTTATCTGACGGGCGATTTTACCGGAACGCTCACTTTTTTCGGCTCTACCAACAACACCTTAACCAACCCATATACCAATAAGGTTTTTGTAGCCAGCTATGCCACGGGCGGAAACTTCAGTTGGGCCGAAGCTGCCGGGTCTGATGGTCTGCTCAATTCCAGGGCCATTGCGATCGATGGATCTGGCAACGTAGCCATTGGCGGAGAATTTACCTGCAAACTCAACGAATTTGCCGATGTCTATGGTCAGGGCACCTTCAATGCAGTAGGAGAAAGAGACATTTACATTGCACGCTACAATGCTTCAGGAGCCTTTCAATACGCTCGAAACCTGGGTGGTCGACAAGAAGATTTTGCGTTTGGGGTAGCCTTAACCAACAACGGCAGGGTGCACTACACCGGAAGTTATACCGACGATTTATTTGTGCCGACTTCCAGTGCATTCCTCACCTCCAACACCGGTTTGTGGACCCAATTAGACTGCTCTACCAACGCCGGCTATTGTGGTGATAACAACTATGGCACTTTTCATGGTATGAGTGCTGCAGGAAATTTAGACGTTGTAATTGCCAATAGTTTTGATCCCAACCGAGAGCCCTTCGACTTTTATTTGCGCTCTGGTACGGCTTGCGCCAGGCCCATGGGCGATGTGTGTGTAGGCAATAACTGTCCTGATACGATCAAAACCTGTGGTGCTACTCCCATCAGTGCTTTCACGAATTTATGTTCTGGTGTAGGCCCTAACGTGAGCTACTCCTGGAATGCAGGTGGAGGAAATCAATCCAGTGCCACTTTCGGGACAAGTGGTATTAAAGCCGTGACCATCAACACTGCGGATGGCTGCTTTACTTTCACCGATTCTACTTTTTTGCAAATCAATCCGCCTCCATCATCACCAACTATAACCGACGATGCCGGGTTCAACCTCAACGCTTCCAGTCCGATTAAAATCGAATTGTGCGACCCCGATACGGTTTTGATCACTGCCGGTAACCTCGGTGGCAATCCCATTCAATGGTCGGGGCCGGGTTTGCCGGCCAACTACACCAACCCAAGTTTTTCCACTTCGCAAACCGGTACTTACATTTTGACCCTTTTTGGGCAAGACAGTTGCCAGCTGAACACCGATGTAGATGTAGAAGTGATTCTTGGCCTGGATTCAGTGAGCTATGAAATGTCGCATCCCGACAGTGTAGAGCTTTGTGCCAATCAAAACTTACAAGTATATATCTACGATGCGGTAGTAAACCCTTTTGGAGCAGCACTTTGTTTGCAAGATGTAATGACCAACTGGACGGTGACCCCCAATACGCCGGTGCTGACCAACTGCGAAACATTTGCTTTGATCAACCCCAGTCAACCTGGATGGTACGTATTTGAGGCCGAAATTATCCGAAATAACATTTGCGAATCCGATACGATGATTGTTATTGACAGTGTGTATGTAGACACGCTTCCTTCGCCAGTGGTACCACCTTTCAACATTTCTATTGCCGGGCCCAATGTATTGTGCCCGGGAGGAAGCGCCACTTTCGTAGCAAGTGGAGGGCCCGATTATCTGTGGACCGGACCAGGAGTTAACAACCTTACTTCCGATACGGTAATCACCAATCAGGATGGTTCCTTCATCGTAACTTCCACGGTACGAGACACCAACAGTGTGGGGTGCACGGCACAGTATACGGCAACGGCAGTTAAGATTCTTACCACCAAAGCACAGCCGCAAATCACGGCCAGTACCGATGTTATTTGTCCCAACGATACGGTAGCCATCACCGTGTCATCAGGGGCCGGAGGGGGCAGTACCTTCGTCTGGAATGGCCCTGGGGGCTTTGTAGGCGGTGATACCATCACGGTTTTAGCCACAAATCCCGGGTCTTATTCCGTAACGGTGGATGACGCTGATAGCTGTGGTTTGGTCAGTAATACGTTGCAGCTCAATCAATATGCTACTCCGAGTCTGGCGGCTAACAATACCTTTATTTGCCCGGGAGGAACCGTAACCATTTCAGTGGTGTCTTCCGACACCAGTTTGGTAGAATGGCAGGCTCCTCTAAGTGGAATGGGCGCTTCCCGAACGGTGACTGCTCCCGGTACCTACACCGCGAAAATTACCGTTTGTGGCATTGAAACTTTCGCAGATATCGTTGTACTTCCGGCAGGCGCATTGGCTACCATTACACCCAGTGGCCCACTTTGCACCGGAGACTCTATCACACTTTCTGCGCCTTCAGGATTGCTTTCTTATGTCTGGAGTACCAGCCCGGGCGATACCAGTTCCAGCATTACCATCACACAGTCGGGCACCTATTCCATTACGGCCTCCGACAGTCAAAACTGCGTAGCCAGCGATACGATTACGGTGGTAGAAAGTGCAGTAAGTCCCAGCATTTCGGCCAGTGGAGCACTCACCGTTTGTCAAGGGGATTCGGTGATGCTTCTGGGTGATACTGGATTGACCATTTACAGTTGGCAGCCCAATGGGGACAGTACACAAAACATTACGGTGTCCAGTCCTGGAACTTATTTCTACTTGGGTACCGATTCCAACGGGTGTAGCGGAGTTTCGAATCAGGTTACGGTGCTGGTGCCCGATACCATTGCTCCGATCGACACCTTGGGCAATGTTGCTTTTTGTGAAGGCCAATCGGTGACCCTTACTGGAACTGCTCCCGGACAGGCAGTTTTTGCATGGTCACCGGGCAACGACTCAACACAAAGTTTGGTCGTTACCCAATCGGGAACTTACACGCTTACTACCATTGATCCCTTTGGATGTGTGGCTACTTCTGCTTCGGTATCGGTATTGGTACAACCTAATAACCTCGTTCAACCCAATGCCAACGACACTTTGATCTGCCTGGGCTCCCAGGCGGTATTAACTGCGGACACGGGAGCCGGCAACCTGGTCTGGTACGACCTCAATGGCAACCAGGTAGGCAGTGGGCCAGTATTTACGCCTCCCTTGCTTACCGCTACCACCATTTTTTATGTTCAGGCAGAAGAGGGGCTCTGCGCCAGCGATTCCAATCAGGTAGTGGTGCAGGTCGAAGACTGCAATCAGGTGATCATTCCCAATGTAATTACCCCCAATGGAGACGGCGTTAACGACTTGTTTGAAGTGCGGATTTTTGAAAATACCTGCTTTACCTGCAAGATCTACAACCGTTGGGGAGAGATGATCTATGCTTTCGATGAGGCCGGAATCGGCTGGGACGGCACAACGAATGGCCGTGAAGTATCCGAAGGTACCTATTTCTTCATCCTCGAATACTGCGCATTCGATGGTAGCAAATCCAGCGAGGCGGGTTACCTAACGGTGATTCGATAGTTCCTTAACCCCTAACTTTCGGAAGAAAGTTGTCTTTCATGGTGTCTTTCCGGGCGCTTGGTTGATTGTCAGATCGGTGCAATAGGAGTAACTTTGCGGTGACCAACCCAGGATTCTCATGCAGCAGGAAAAACCATACTTTCCGAAAAATAAAGTGCGGATTGTAACCGCAGCGTCCCTTTTCGATGGCCACGATGCAGCCATCAACATCATGCGCAGGATCATTCAATCCAGCGGAGTAGAAGTGATCCACCTGGGCCACGACCGTTCCGTTCAGGAGGTAGTGGATTGCGCCATTCAGGAAGATGTACAAGGCATTGCCATGACCTCTTATCAAGGTGGGCACATTGAGTATTTCAAATACATGTACGATTTGCTCAAAGAAAAGGGCTGCGGCCACATCAAAATTTTTGGTGGTGGTGGCGGTGTGATTCTGCCCGATGAGATCGAGGAACTGCATGACTATGGCATTTCACGCATCTATTCTCCGGACGATGGTCGTGAAATGGGCCTTCAAGGCATGATCAACGATTTGGTGAAAAAGTGCGATTATCCTTTGGGGCAAAACCTCAATGGAGAAGCAACCCATATTCTGGAGCAAGAGCCGAAAGCCATTGCTCGCTTAATTTCTGCCGCTGAGAACTATCCTGAAGTAAGTAAAGATGCCCTCGATCCTTTGCGGAATAAAGCCAAAACGGCCACTACGCCAGTGCTAGGAATTACCGGAACGGGTGGAGCTGGTAAATCTTCGTTGGTAGATGAGTTGGTCCGTCGGTTTTTGATCGATTTCGAAGCCAAAAAGATTGGTATTGTTTCCGTAGACCCCTCCAAACGAAAAACGGGTGGGGCACTGCTGGGCGACCGCATCCGAATGAATGCCATCAGCAACGAACGGGTATACATGCGTTCCTTGGCTACCCGCCAATCGAACCTGGCGCTTTCGCGCTACGTGCAAGAAGCGGTAGACATACTCAAAGCGGCAGCCTTCGACCTCATCATTCTTGAAACCTCAGGCATCGGTCAGAGCGATACTGAAATCCTGGATCATTCCGACATGAGCCTCTACGTGATGACCCCCGAATATGGGGCCGCCACGCAGCTGGAAAAAATCGACATGCTCGATTTTGCGGATGTGATTGCCCTCAACAAATTCGACAAACGTGGCGCCCTCGATGCCCTTCGGGACGTGCGCAAACAATACAAGCGCAACCATCAGCTTTGGGAAGCCAAAGAAGATGAATTGCCCGTGTTCGGCACCATTGCCTCGCAATTCAACGATCCGGGGATGAATTCCCTGTACAAAACGTTGATGGACACCTTGGTGGAAAAAACCGGGGCGGACCTAAAATCCAGTTTCGAGGTCACCGACCAGATGTCGGAGAAAATCTTCATTATCCCGCCCAAGCGGGTGCGCTACCTCAGCGAAATTTCTGAAAACAATCGCGGTTACGATGCCTGGGTGGCCAGGCAAGCGGCAATAGCCGAAAAGCTTTATGGCTTGCACCTCTCCATGGAGACGCTGCGCCAATCGGAGTTAGAGGACAAAGACCGCCTCATCAAAGGGCTTCAGGAGAGCTATGCACAGGTGGAATTGGACCTCGATCTGCGCAACAAAAAATTATTGGAAGATTGGCCAGCTTTGGCCGAGCAATACCGCAGCCCTGAGTTTGTGTATCAGGTTCGGGCCAAAGACATTCGGGTAAAAACCCACACCGAATCGCTGTCGCACTCACAGGTGCCCAAAATTGCGCTGCCGCGTTATCAAAACTGGGGCGACCTACTGAAGTGGTTGCTTCAAGAAAATGTGCCTGGACGCTTCCCATTTACGGCTGGAGTTTTCCCCTTCAAGCGAGAAGGAGAAGATCCTACACGGATGTTTGCCGGAGAGGGCGGACCGGAACGAACCAACCGTCGGTTCCACTATGTATCGCTCGGCATGCCCGCCAAGCGGCTTTCTACCGCTTTCGATTCGGTCACACTTTATGGCCGTGATCCGGAGCATCGCCCGGATATCTATGGAAAAATTGGCAACTCAGGTGTTTCTATTTGTTGCCTCGACGATGCCAAAAAACTGTATTCTGGTTTCAACTTGTCCGATCCGAAAACCTCGGTTTCGATGACCATCAACGGGCCGGCTTCGATACTTACTGGCTTCTTTATGAATGCCGCCATCGATCAACAGTGCGAAGTGTACATCAAAGCCAACGGGCTTGAGTCAGAGGTGGAAGCCAAAATCAAAGCCATCTACAAAAAACGAGGTGTACCAAGGCCCAAATACAATGGCGACTTGCCCGAAGGCAACGATGGCTTGGGCCTCATGCTGCTTGGAGTAACCGGTGATCAGGTGTTGCCGGCCGAGGTGTATGCACAAATTAAAAAAGACACCCTGCCCAAGGTGCGGGGAACTGTACAAGCCGATATCCTGAAAGAAGACCAGGCCCAAAACACCTGCATTTTCTCTACGGAGTTTTCGCTCCGCCTAATGGGGGATATGCAGGAGTATTTTATTGGTAAAGGTGTGCGTAATTTTTACTCGGTGTCCATTTCTGGTTATCACATTGCTGAGGCGGGCGCCAATCCAATTACCCAATTGGCCTTTACCCTGGCCAACGGTTTCACTTACGTGGAATATTACCTCAGCCGGGGCATGGACATCAACAAGTTTGCGCCCAACCTTTCTTTCTTCTTTAGCAATGGTATCGATCCGGAATACGCAGTAATTGGCCGGGTGGCAAGGAGAATTTGGTCAAAGGCCATGAAACAGAAATATGGTGCTGATGCGCGTTCGCAGATGTTGAAGTACCACATTCAAACTTCGGGACGTTCCCTTCACGCCCAGGAAATTGATTTCAACGACATCCGAACCACTTTGCAGGCGCTTTACGCGATTTATGACAATTGCAACTCGTTGCATACCAACGCATACGATGAAGCCATTACCACGCCAACCGAAGATTCAGTGCGCAGGGCGATGGCCATTCAGTTGATCATCAACCGCGAGTTGGGCCTCAACAAAAATCAGAACCCGCTTCAAGGATCCTTTATCATCGATGATCTGACGGATTTGGTAGAAGAAGCTGTACTATCCGAATTTGACCGCATCACCGAGCGCGGAGGAGTTCTGGGAGCCATGGAAACCATGTATCAGCGTGGTCAAATCCAGGAGGAAAGCCTCTATTATGAAACATTGAAGCACACCGGTGAATACCCAATCATTGGGGTAAACACTTTCCTGAGTTCCAAAGGATCGCCAACGGTGGTGCCCAACGAAGTAATCCGTGCTACGGAAGACGAAAAGCAATTCCAGATCAGCATGGTTGAGAACCTGAACCGTGGCAATGCGGCCACGACCCAAAAAATTCTGCGGGAAGTTCAGCTCATTGCCATTCAAAACGGGAACGTTTTTGAAGCACTGATGGAAGCCACCAAATACTGTAGTCTGGGGCAAGTAACCCACAGTTTGTTCGAAGTGGGCGGACAATACCGGCGAAATATGTAGATAAGGACGGGTAATTTTTGAGCTATAACTATTGTCCGTGAGGTATTTAAGAGGTGTGGGGCCATAATATGGAGTAAACCTGGAACCATAGAGCTCATTTTTCGTATAAAGGTTGAATTGACTATTCCCCCTTTATGCACACCACGAACGAATACCTCGATGTCGATGACAGCAATTATCCGGTTGTAGTCTATCGTTTCAGTGACATTGACCCTTCTGAGAAAGATTTTGACGAATATTTGAAGGTCGTTTCAGAGATGATCGATCGACCGGGAAAAGTCATTCAGTTGATGGATGCTTCCCAGGTAGGGTTCATGAAAACGCAAGACCGCATCAAAGCCGCTAACTTTCTACGAGACAACCGGGATCGCATTCAAAAAGGTACGCATGCCTACGTGTTTGTGACAAAAACGCTGATCACCCGTTTCCTAATCCACGGAATTTTACAAATTCAACCCCTACCGGTTACTTACCGCCTTTTCGATTCGTTTGAAAAGGCACACAAATGGTCGATGCGGGAAATGGGATTGGAGCCTGAAGCGGTGAAATCGGAGCGGGTCAGCAGTTAATTCCTTTTCATTTTTCAATTTCTCTTAGTCTTTTTGAGGTATTGTCATTGTTACGACTTTGCTCTACGCTTTGCTATCCGTAGATTTGAAAGAGACCCTGTTGATTAAGTTTTCCTGTTGGGGTAGCGCATGAACACTAAACTGAATTATCCTCCCAAAGTACTTTTGGCCTGGACAGAGGCAGTAGGAGGCAATGCTAAAATCAGGGATTGGTTGATTCAACACGGCTACAAAGAGCTGGGTATCTTTTGTTTTGCCTTGCGCAATAAAGCTTCTGCCCGACAGTGGTTGCTCGAAAATAAGTTTCCCCACCTTTTGGCCCTGATCAATGGGGTGGAGGGCAACCTGTCGGCCATCAAGTGGTTGGATCGCTATGGTTTCAAAGTGTTGGCCAAAGTGGCCTTAGCAGGGGATAGCAATGAGGAAGCCTACCGTTGGCTGGTAGATTTAGATTTGAAGGTGATGGCACTGCTGGCCAAAAAGATCGAATACGTCAAACTCGACATTGAAGAAAAAAACAACGATATCCACCGGTTTAACCCAGATTAAAAAAAATCACCTTCTCATCCATGAACGATCACGAAGTAGACTACCGTATTATCGGCGAAGAAATGCAATGTGTGGAGATTGAACTCGATCCTCAGGAAACAGTCATTGCAGAAGCCGGTGCCATGATGTACATGTCTGATGCCATTGAAATGCACACTATTTTTGGAGATGGCACCAATCAAGACGCTGGTTTTTTAGGAAAACTCTGGTCAGCCGGCAAAAGAGTGCTTACGGGTGAAAGTCTATTTATGACCACTTTTACCAATGGTGGACACGGAAAAAAGCACGTTTCTTTTGCCTCTCCTTACCCCGGAAAAATTGTTGCGCTCGATCTGGCCGTCTTAGGCGGTAAGGTCATCTGCCAAAAAGATGCCTTTTTGTGTGCTGCCAAAGGTGTGGCTATTGGAATTGAATTCTCGAAAAAAATTGGCCGTGGTCTTTTTGGAGGCGAGGGCTTCATCATGCAGCGAATCGAAGGAGATGGCATGGCCTTTTTACACGCGGGCGGAACCATCGTTCAGCGAGAATTGCAGGCGGGAGAATCCTTTCGGGTAGATACCGGATGTTTAGTAGGCTTCACGCAAGGCGTGAATTACGATATCAAAATGGTTCCTGGGATCAAAAATGCAATTTTTGGTGGCGAGGGGCTCTTTTTTGCTCAACTCTCCGGTCCCGGAACGGTTTGGATCCAGAGCCTGCCCTTTAGTCGATTGGCAGATCGGATCATTTCCTCAGCACCGAGAATGGGAGGAAACCGCAAAGGCGAAGGAAGTATCCTCGGCGGCTTAGGCGACTTGCTGGACGGGGATTGATTCCATCTCAGGGGCCTTACGAACGACATTTAGCTACACTACAGAATCAACACTTTTCAATCATGGATTTTACCGAAGAAGACACTCAGGGATTACAACTGGAGATCAGTAAAAACCGGAGGTACCAGTGGTTATTGTTACTGGCCAGTGCTGCAGGTATTATCGGCCTGTCGGTTTTTTTCATCACCCGATCCTACAATACCAGCCTTGAAAGCATCGAAGCGCGAGAGTTGAGCCGTCTATCGGGAATTGTTAATTCTGTGGCCGCTCAAATTGATGGCGACCAATACGAACGGATTCTCAATAATTATTCACGCAAAAACGAAATTTCCGACAACCAACAGGATGCGGATTACAAAAATGTTCAGCAAATACTCAGTAAAGTTCAAAAGGCTAATAACCTGCAAACTGACATTTACACCTTAAGCCTCCCCCAAAGTGAAGACGGAGAGGATTTGTTTCAGTTTGTTGTTACTTCTGCTGAGAAGCCCTATTTCAGACATACTTACAACGATCCTTCGGGTATGATCCGGCAGCATTATACCCATGGTGGCATGATTCCGAATTACCGCTCCAATACCGATACTTGGGTGAGTGCTTTTGCCTCCATTCACAACAATGAAGGGGAGGTAGTAGGGGTAGTAGAAGCAGATGTGAAACTGACAGAAATTCTGAATCAAGCCTCAAGCGACTTTAAAACCAGTGTAATTGGAATCTTAGCTTTTACCTTGTTCATCCTTATTGTGGTGGTAACGCTTACCGTTTTTATTTCGCGCAACATCCTACGGGCCCAACATGCCATTGTAGATGCTTTTCACCGGATCAATACCACCTTCAATCTGCTTTCTTTCTTTGCGGCTGAAATTGGTAAAGGCAATTTTGAAAACGATCTTTCGGAAGTAGAACAGCAAGAAAATAACCTTTCTCAGTCCTTGCTCAAGATGCGTGAAAACCTTTTGGCATCTAAAGAAGACGATGAGAAACGCAGTTGGATCATCCGTGGGGTGGCCAAATTTGGGGAAGAACTCAGGAATCAAAACAACGACCTCTCTCAGCTTTCTAAAAGTATGGTTTCAGGCCTGGTCAAATACCTCGAAGCCAGCCAGGGAGCAATGTATATCCTCAATGACGAAATTCCGGAGCAGCCTTTCCTGGACTTAAGAGCCACTTATGCTTACGATCGGGTGAAACACCTCAGCGGAAGAATTGAAAAAGGCGATGGGCTGGTTGGCCAGTGCTGGCAAGAAGGCGATAAGATCTTCCTGACGGATGTACCTTCCAGTTACGTAAACATTACTTCGGGTCTGGGGGGCGCCAATCCTACCTGTGTGATCATTGTGCCCTTAATGGTAAATGAAGAGCTCTTTGGAGTAATGGAGTTAGCCTCCTTTAAAGTTTTTGAAAACTTTGAGGTAGAGTTTATCGAGCGGGTAGCCGAAAGTATTGCCTCCACCATTTCGGTTGTAAAGGTGAATGAACGGACGACTCGCCTGTTGGAAGAGGCGCAAATGATGACCGAAGAAATGCAGAGCAAAGAGGAAGAACTGCGTCAAAATGCAGAAGAGATGCGGGCTACCCAAGAAGAGATGGACCGCACCATCCACGCCTTGCAGGAGCAATTGGCCGAAGCCAATGCCGCGGCTGCCTCTTCCTGATTTTGGTTCCGGATACTATTTTGGTCTTGCTTGCGTATGTTTGTGAATAGCATACCATCCAAGCGAAGCAAGCACATGAGAACCCTAATTGCCCTTATCCTCTTCAGCCCTTTGAGTTTGACCTTTATTGGTTGTCAAACCACCAATAAAAACACCGAGGTTTCCGAAGAGTTGGAAAAACTCAAGTCGGAAAAAGAGGCCCTGCAAGCCCAGGCAGATTCCCAAAACGAAATGATCGATCAGTACCTTCAGTCGGTCAATCTGATTGAAGCCAACCTCGACGAGATCAAAAAACGGGAAGGCATCGTCAACCTCAACTATCAAGACGACGAGATACCGCCTGATCAGGCTACCCGAATCGCTGAAGACATCAACGCCATTGGACGTTTGATGCAAGAGAACCGGGAACAAATACAGCGGCTGCAAAATGCCCTAAAGGCGTCCAATGTTCAAATTCAAGGCCTGGAATCGATGGTCTCCCGTTTGACCAAAGTTTTGGCCCAAAAAGACAATGAGATACGCGACCTCCGCCAGGAGTTGATTGCTACCAACCAGGCACTCGATGAATTGTTCAACGAATACAGTGCAAGCCTGGAAGTGATCAACGAACAAACCGAAATTCTAAATACCGCATGGTTTGCATACGGCTCGGCCAAAGAGTTGAAAAACAATGGGGTAATTACTAAAGAAGGCGGTTTTGTGGGCATTGGAGGTGCCAAAAAGCTGAAAAACGATTTCAACCGAGCGTATTTTCAGAAAATTGACATCACCAAGGTAGATACCCTCGAACTCTACGGTAAGAAGGCCAAACTCATCACTACACATCCTACCGAATCCTACAAATTGATCGGGGAGGGAGAAGCTGTGAAATTGGTGATCAAATTGCCGGAAACCTTCTGGAGCGCTTCCAAATACCTGGTCGTTCAAGTGGATTAAAAGTTCCTCAAATGGAACGCGCCAGGCTGGCAAAAATCTTTTCCCAGCCATGGAAACCCTGTCCGCCACGTGCCGTTCCCAGCCGAACGATTACTACTTCCTTCACCGGGTTGACGTAAATGTATTGCCCTAAAAAGCCACGTGCCATGTATTCTTGTTGGTCTCCGCGAAGCAGCCACCAATGGTAGCCGTAGAAAGGCCAGGTTTTGCGTACCGTATCTCGGGTAACCGATTGTTGGATCCAATCTTGCGGTACGATCTGTTCACCTTCCCAGCGCCCATAATTGAGGTAGAGCCGACCCAATTTGGCCAAATCGCGGGCCGTAGCATTCAAGCAACAAAAGGCTTTCTCCAAACCCGGTTCGCTTTCATCGGTGTTCCAAAAAGCGTCCGATTCCATGCCCAGCGGCACCCAAAGGCGTTGTTGCAAATAGTCGGTGAGGCTAATGTTGGGTAGTGCCCGCTCCAACGCAAGGCCCAGCAACTGCGAATTGATGCTGCGGTACACCCATTCTTTGTCCGGTTGGCCCCGAAGTTTCAAGCTCGGCAAGAGCTCCCGCCAGTTGTCCTGGTAGTAGGTACCCGCCTCCGGATAAGAAATCCCGGTGCGCATTTGTAGCAAATGCCGCAGCGTAACCGCGTTGAATTCTTCCCGCAACTCCGGCACATATTCCCGAACCGATTGCTCCAAAGAGTCGATATAGCCATCCTCCAACGCACAACCCACCAGGGTGCCAAGAAACGATTTGGTGACGGAAAAAACGTTGGGGCGAGTGGTGTCCGTGTAGCCATCGAAATATTGCTCGACGATCAGCGTATCGCAATGCAGCACCAGAAAAGCAGTGGTCTTGGTCTCCAACAAGAAATCATTCAAAGAGCTGGTTTTTTTTCCTTCGTGCACCTTGAATTGCCTTTCCGTAGGTTGGCTATTAAACTGAAATACTTGCTCTCCGGCTTTAACGGATTTGCGGGAAAAGCGGGCTCCGTCTTCTACGGAGGGAAACCCCTTGCGCAACACCCAAGCCAACTCGCAGCCGCTCAATGCCAAGAGCAGGCTGAAGGCCGCGGCTTTCAAAACCCATAATTGTTTTATTCGGGAGCGCATCACAGTCGTAAAATTACAAAGCCACCTCCGGAAACCTAAGACCGATGTGCATCCGAAACTTAAAAGAGGAGAAAAAACTGTTGGTTCGCTTGAAAGCCCATGGCCTCTAACCGTGTTTTTAGCGTGCCCACAATTTCGCGCCCTGAGACCGCTACCAAAATCTGCGGGTCTTTTTCCGATTCCAGAAATGCAGGATCAACAATCTTTTGGCCATAAATGGTATGGCCCCACTTGCGCGGATTATCACACGTCCAGGTAAAGGACTTACCCAGCTTTTGCAGCAACAAGGCCAGGTCTTTTCCATTGCGTCCGGCACCCCACACCACCAGTGGACTTGCTTCTCTGCGGTCGATCTCGAAAAAGTAGCGCATTTTCAAGGCGTAATACCGTTGATCGGCGTAGTGGTCGAGTGTGCGCGATATTCGCACCGGATGATCCCGCCAGTGGTGCAGGTATTCAGGGCAGGTTTTCACCTTCAGTCCATAGCGGTAGAACCGAAAAGCAAGGTCGTAATCTTCGGGATAGCGCTCGTCCACAAAACTCTCGCAACCATCAAGGTCTTGGCGGTAAACCATCCAACAAGACGATGCCACTACACATTCTTTGTAAATGCCTGTCCAATTCGCCTCCCGCCGGTTGAGGTCGTTGAGCCATAGCTCGTAGCGTTTCCAACCTTCTCCCAGTCCATCATCAGCGAAGCAGCGGGTGAGGCCAGTGGCCAGTGTACCAGGGCCGTGCTCCAGCGCGATGGCTTTGAGTCGCTCCAGCTTTTGCAGCGACATGTAGTCGTCACCGTCAATGCGGGTAATCAGTTGGCCCGAGCTGTGGCGGTAAGCCTCTCGCACGCCGGGAATCACCCCCAGTCCTTTACCGGGAAACAATTTCATCCGGGGATCGGCCGCAGCGTATTCCGCCATGATTTTTTCGCTTCCGTCTGATGAAATGTCGTCCATCATAATCAACTCCCAATGGCGTTCGGTCTGATCGCGTATCGAGTCCAGGCATTGGTGCAGAAAAGGAGCCTCGTCCTTCACGGTCATCAAAATGCTGATTAGCGGATTATCGGGCATGGCGTAAAATAGAGGCCGTGAAAATAGATAAAAACCACTGTCACTCCGACGGTTTTTCCTGTCAGTTCGACCGCCATACAATTTGGCATACAACTTGTGAAAGAGGCACTAAACCAAAATGCGTTGACCATGACGATTTTAGAATACAGTAAAGTGATTTTGGAAAAGGTCAGTTTTGATACCCAGCTTTTCCAGAAAGAATTCGCCAAGGCCCTCAAGCAACTGGTAGAGCCCGAAGCCAGGGACCTTACCCGGTGGGTAGAACGAAATTTTGGTCAAAAAGCCCTCTTACCTGCCCTACAGCGAATTCCCCAAAGCAATCAGGGGCCGGATGTGATACGACACTGACACAAGGCAGGCATCCGGAACTTCCACATAGATAAACGGGCTTCTGAGCAATCAGGAGCCCGTTCCTTTTGATACCGACCCAACCCCCGAAATTTCTTTGCTCACGGTAGCATCGCCATAATAAACACAACTGGCAGCTCCTGAAATCCGAAGGTCCAGGGACTCGGAAGCATAAATTTCTGCATCACCCGCCCCGCTCATGTGTAGCCTGGCACGGGCACATTCCAGTTCCCTCGACTTGAAATTGGCGGCTCCACTGATGGCATAACTACTTTCTACCGCTTCCCCTTGCAGGTAGATGTCGGCTGCACCGCTGATGTTCACCTTCAGTTTTTCCAACGCTACATCGAGGTCTACCTGGCTGGCTCCACTACAAGTCAAAACAAGCGACTGGCCTTCAATGGCCGTCTCTCCAACAATTTCAGCCGCTCCACTAATGTCAATTCTTTCAAATACCGGGCTGCTGATGATTAAATTGAGGGCTTCTGCCGTAGCAATTTTTTCTCGAGTGCTCAGCGAAAGCATCCCATTCGACTCTTTTAGTTCAAGGTACTCTTGTAAGTTTTCATCCGCTTCGAAAACCAAGGTGGTGGCCTCTCCTTGAGTGAGGTACACCGAAAAGTGCCCTGAAACAGAAAGGGTTTGAAAAGGCACAATGGGATATTCACGTTCAACAACGTTGCCGTTGCCATCCACACCTTCAATACAGGCGCTTAAGACAAAAGGTAAGAGGAGGATCAATACAAATCGAAACTTCATTCGAGCTAAAAGTAAGTGCATAACATAGTACGTTTTCCGAGCAGAAAACCTGCCAGTCCAATATAGGAAATTGGTTAGTTTTGTATTGTGAAAACCCCAAGTTTGCCTCGGGTAATGGTTGTCACCTGCCTGGGATTTCTTTTTCTTCTTACCGGTTGTTTTGAAATTGTAGAAGACGTTACCCTTCGTAGGGACGGTTCGGGCACCTTCAAAGTGGTGGCCAACCTGAGTCAGAGCAAGACCCAATTGAAATCGGTGATGTTGTTGGATAGCATCAATGGGTATCCCGTGCCCAAAGAGATGGAAATCGACCGCCAAATGCGAAAAGCTGCCGAGGCCATGGCCCAAACTTCGGGCATTTCCAGCATGAGTGTCAATACCGACTTCGAAAACTTCATTTTTACGATGAGTTGCGAATTCGACAACATTCAAACCCTTAACCAAGCCATTGAGGCAGCTGCCAAACACATGCACCGGGGAAAAGATCCACTGCCCAAAATCGAAAGTTTTCGCTTTGTCGAAGGAACTTTCGAGCGCATCGGTAAATACACAACGGCCAAAGTTTTTAGCCAACTGAATCAACAAGACAAAGCGGCCTTCGAGGGAGCCAATTACGTTGCCGTCTATCGTTTTGAAAACGAAGTGAGCACCATTTCTAACCCCAGCGCCAAAAAATCAGCCAACGGTAAAACCGTGTTCCTCAAACTGCCCATCGAGGATTTACTGCTTGAAAAATCGAACCTTTCCAATTCCATTCAACTCCTTGCTCCATGAAGCATACCCCAACCCTTAGGTGCATCGCTTGCATTGTGTGCACCCTATGTATGGCGCCCTTTGCAGGGATGAGCCAAAAACTTGTACAACAAATTCCGGTAGAAGCCAACATGGTGGTGATGATTGACGGTGAGCGTCTGGCAGAAAAAGGACAGATCGCCCGCACCGCCGAACTCTCCTTTATGAAGGAGTTAGACAGTGGACTTTCCGGTTTCCGCCAAGCCTTTCGGCTCAACAAATCGGTGGTGACCACCTTTTTGAAAGACCCGGCAGAATATGGCTTAGACCTCAAATCAAAGAGTTTCTTTTACATCGAAGAAAACGATAGCATAAAAGCTTACAGCGTATTGTTGAGCATGGCCGATGAAGCCCGCTTTAGTGCCTGGCTGCAATCTGCTGTTTTGCCCGATTATTGGGAAGCTCCAACGCAAAACAATGACGAAAAGTCGTTGGTATTGGGGCAGTTTGGCCTTCGGTGGAATGCCAACCGACTCATGGTCAGCTGGCTGGAAATGTCGGATGCCTACTTCAGTGAACACTACGGTGGAGGCTTTTCTTTCGACTTGAGTGCCATGCTCATGGAACGCTTGCAAACCGACGGGTCAGGCGTAGAAAACGACACTTTAAGTTTAGACAGCCTGGAAATGGCCCGTTTAGAAGCCGAGAAACCAGAACTGTTGAAGACCATAGAAGCGGAAAAATCTGCGGAAGAAAAATCCGCAGAAGACGAAGAGGAAGCTGAAGAATTGAGTTACAGCGAAAAGCGAGAGCTCAAATCTAAAATGGAGAATGAATGGCTCAAGGCAAGGCTGGTCCGTCCAATAGAAGTATCAAAGCAATCTTCTTTGTTGAGCAACGATCAATTTCTCAAAGCTCAAAAAGCCAAAGTAGACATTGGATGGTGGATGAAGTTCGAGCAAGAATCTCCGGCTACAAGCCTGGGAGCCATGGCGTTTTCCTATCCAATGCTGTATTCCTTTTTGAAAGACATGCGTGCTGGCGCACCTACGCAAACGTCTTTTTTAGTCTTTCAAAATTTTGAAGACGATGAAGTGGTGTTGGGCATGGATGTTTACCTCGATCGGGATACCTACAAATCGTATAAGAAAACCTACAACAACAAAATAGACAAGAGCTTTCAAAAGTACCTTCCGGCCGATGGCACGGTAGCATATTACGGAGCCTCCATCAACATCGAGGCCCTGGTGGAAGCTACTCGCGAATCCTTTGATCCGGTGTTGCGGTTAGTACCCAATTATGGGAAAAACATGGTGGACGTATTAGAATTGGCCGATATGGTGGTGGATGGAGACGCCATGTACGACCTGTGGACGGGCGATGTGATGCTCGCTTGGACAGGAGTCAAAGAGTTCGAAACCACTTACATTTCCTACGACTACGATGAGAATTTCAATCAGGTAGAAGTAGTAAAAACCAAAACCGAAAAGCTGCCGAGTTTCACCGCCTTGATGTCGACCGAGGATGATGCCAGTTGGGAGCGTATGATGAAAATTGGAGCAGCCACCGAGGTACTGAAAGATATGGGAGGTTACTTCCGCGTAGAAGAGGAAGACCTCGAATTGGACTTTAGTCTGTTTATCGGTGTGAATGATGGCGTGGTCATCATGACCAACGATGAAGACTTGCTCAAGTATAACCTACCGGACGGATTGCCTAAAAACCAACAAATGACCAAGCAGCAAATGGCAGAGTTGCGAAATGGAAAAGCTGCTATGTCCCTTGATATTGGTGGTCTGTTGGATTTGCTTCCTGAATTTACCCCAGCCGCTCCCGACGAAAAACAACTCCAGCTCATTAGCATGGTACAGGAAAACTTTATTCGGATGCGGATCTCTTCCTTCTCGGTAAAGTCCCGCAAGATCAGGGTAAGCGCAGGGTTAGAAATGGCCGAAAAAGAGGGCAATGCCTTGTTTCAAGCTTTGGTTTTTGGTAACCAAATGTTTGAGTTTTTTCAAAATTGATGGCAATAGTCTAAGGCCTTCCAAAAACAAAAGCTACAGTATTAAAAAAGCCACTTCTGATCAGGAAGTGGCTTTTTGTATTGCTCCAGGCTGCTTGGTAACTTTTTGCCTTATCACCTATGTTTTCATTTCTTCCGCCAAAAGGGCAAAAGAAGTAAAGAACGCAAAGCATGCCGGAAGCAAATGTCTTGTGTCTTAAGGGAGCAGTAGTTTTTTAGTAATAGCTCCGTCATCAGCAGCGTCAAAACGAATCATGTAAAGGCCCGATCCCAGCGGCTTGGTATACAAAGCTTCATTAGCTACCAACGTCAATTCCTGTATTAGCTTACCAGTGATGTCAATGACGGTCACCTTTCCAGGCAAAGAACTGGTTACCATGGCCCGACGGTTTTCTACATCAGCCGCGATGGATAGATCAGATTCCGCTTTCCCGTTTTTACCAATAGAAACAGGGTACAGTGTGATGCAAACCGGTTGATCGGGCATGGAAGCTGGGTCGGAGCCTAAAAATGGGGCACCTTGACTACAGTTGTCAACCGTTTTGTTGGGGTTGTAAGCGTAGGCACGTGCCTGATAGCAATAGGTTTTACCAATCTCCAGGTTTTGTCCGGAAAACTGATCGGTCAAAAGGGTCAACTGAGGCTCCAAACCGGTATTGTTGGCTTGTAACATCAATGTAGGAATGCACTGGCCTCCAATGGAAGTATAGTTTGAAAGGTGTGTCGTTTGATCAGCGAGGTCGCTTTGGCCAGCCAATCTTACGACCAAGGGATCGTCCAGACGGTTGGGGAGTATGGTTGCGTTAGCGAACTGATAAATCAAATAGCCCTGAAAGTGAAAGCTGGCAAATTCGGCTTTTTCCGAAGCCGACAAGGGCACACCACCCACAGAATCGGGTACTGGAATGGTAGGATCGAGGTAAGTGTATTGTTGTTGGTAATTGTTGCTGGTTGGCGGGTTGCTCAGTGTAATCGATATGGAAGTGCCGTTGGCACTTAATTGAAGGATGGGCGGGTCGGGACTGGATTGTGCGAATAAAAGACCCGGCAAAGGCAACAAAAAAAAGAGTAGGAATCTTATCATGTCGGGTGATTTTGAATCAGGGTACGGAGGTGTGCCCTGATTCAAATAAACCCAATACTTAAGCGTCAGTCAACCAGCATTGAGCCACTGGTTGGATTTAAGGGATAATTGGTAGGGGGAATTATTTGATTGGTAAATGGCAGACTACTTCATCTCTATTTCAATCAATTGAAATAGGCGATCCCTTAAAGGCACGCACTTTTCATAGTCTTCCTTACGCTCAAAATACTCCATCACGCGATGCACAAACTCGATGTCATCATACAATGGATGTACCGCATTCAGCGGAACTTCTTCGATTATAGCCAAATCATAAAGCTCTTCCCGATCGGAGGCTTTCACCTGGGCAACCTCATCTTTGAGGTCATACATCTGACGCAAATCGTCAGCCAGATTATTATAGATCATAATGAGGGCCTTTTGGCGCTCAAGAGCGTTTTGATTGTTCTCTAGCAATTGGCGGTTTACCTGCATGCATTCGTCCAGGTTTTTGGCCCCTTCGTGTGGTTCGAAGTCGATCGACAGTGCGGTGTTGTTGTCTTCAATTTGCTGAAAGTTATCAATGATGCTGTTTCGCAGTTCATTAACTTCTTTGTTCAGCTTCTTAAGTATGGCGGCAATTTCTATCATCTCATTCACAATTTGAACCCAACAAGCCAATATCCATGCCATTAGGATAAAGTGCTGTTATTCAGCGAGTAAGATGTGCAAGCAGGTAGGTGTTTTTCCAATTTTTGGAAAACTCTTCCAAAAAGCGATCTCGCAGAAGAAAAGCCGTTTCGAAGGAGAAAAATCAGAGAGAGGGGAGAAAGGCGGAAGTAACCTGACTGTTGTTAAACTGCACAACAGCATAAACATCTCCATTAGGAGTCCAGTAGCGCCAGTTTCCTTCGCGTTGACTGTAATGGTACAAGCCTTCGGCGTTCTTTTGACCGTCAGGTCGGTAAGACACCCAATGGCCATGGTTTTGGCCATCCTTGAAAAAACCGGTTTCGCGAACCCTTCCATCTTCGTAATAATAGGTCACTTGGATCACGCCAGACCGTAAACCCTCATAATCGGTTTTCAGTTGACCGCTATTATAGTATTCGTCAGTAGGAATTTGCGCGCTTGCTGAACCTGCGAAAGAACAAAAGATGAGCAGGGCAGAAAGCAGTAGTGGTATGTTCGGGAGGCTCATCGAATAAATTTTTGGTAACACTAATTTAACAATATTAATTCAATTGGTAATCATTTGGTAATGTTAAGTTTTTGGCGATACTGCCTGTTAACAAGCGTTTTGAGATGATAATCATAGTGCGTTAACTGTTTTCGCATGGAAATATTTCGGTATTTGCCACAAGATTTCCTCCAATGTTACCGAATTGTTATGCGATTTGTCAAAGACGCATAAGCAGGGTAAATTGGAATTAATTCCTACATTTTGAGACCAATCGGTCTTTAATGCCTAAAGGAGAAAATACCCGCGATCTCATCATTCGAAAGTCGGCAGAGTTGTTCAACCAACGGGGCTACGATGGTTGTTCCCTGAGTGACATTATGCAAGCGACCGGTTTAAAAAAAGGTGGGATATACAACCACTTCAAAAACAAAGACGAGATTGCCCTGGCTGCATTTGACTATTCTTTTGGTTTGGTAATTCGCAGGTTTCGGCAACGCTTGGACCAGGATAATACTTCGTTGGATAAGCTCAATTCCATTCTCGCAGTTTTTGAAAGTTACGTGTACGATCCTGTAATTGAAGGAGGTTGTCCGGTGTACAACACTGCAGTAAACGCTGCCCAACATTCACAATTGAAGCAAAGGGCCCTTGAAGCGTACAAAATGTTGCATACTTACATCTCCATAAAAATTGATGAAGGCAAGGAAAGCGGAGAATTTCAAGCAGCGGTAAATAGCGATGAAATGGCGACTGTGCTCATCTCTTCTTTGGATGGAGCAGTAGTAATGTCCCGACTCAATCACCACCTCGGAGCCATCGAAACCACCATTCGGTTCATACGCGAGCAAATCATTCAAAACATGCTGGTGCAAACCACCCTTCATTGATATTTTTTTTACCCAAATACAGACCGATCGGTCTTTAAGGTATGGCACAAAACAAGAAAAAAGCAAAGATTCCACTTCCGCTTCGCATCATTCGAACCGTCTTTCCCATGCTCGAAAGTGTAGCACCGTCGGTAGCCGGGCGTTGGGGTGTTCAACTTTTTGTGAAGCCTTTTCGCTTTGCTTATCCTCCGGCGGAACAAGCGTGGCTGGAAAAAGCAAACCAACAAGAATTACAGGTAGTTGGTCAACCGGTAAAAGTGTACCGGTGGGGAAAGGGAAAGCCCGCCATTTTGATGCACGGTTGGAGCGGACGAGGAACTCAGCTGCACCGATTTATTCAGCCATTGATCAACAAAGGCTTTGAAGTGATCGCGATGGATGCTACGGGCCACGGAAAATCGGGCGGTAAAACTTCGAACCTCATTGAGTTTGCCGCCGGTTTGGAACAGTTGATTACTTCTCTGGACGAAACGCCGGTATACATTGGCCACAGTTTGGGAGGCGCGGCAGGCTATTTGGGCATGAGTCAAAATCAATTTCAACTCAAGCGCATGGTAAGCATCGGCACACCCACCATAGGCGCTGATATCATAAGCGAATTTCTTCAACGGATCAATGGTCGGCCAGCCTCTGGCCAATACCTGGATCAATACGTGCAAAAGCGATTTGGCAACACTTTCGCATATTACAGTGCGATAGAATCTGCTAAACGGTTGCAACCGCATTACCAAGTGCCCACTTTGGTGGTGCACGGAGAACGGGACCGGGAAGCTCCGGTAGCTCACAGCGAGGCCCTGCACCAACTGTTGAAGAGTGCACAATTATTGGTAGTGCCCGATGTTGGGCATACCAGTATCCTAAAAAATGAAGACGTGGTGCAACGCATTGTAGAGTTCGTGGCAGGAGAAGAAGACACCGACGAGCCAGAAGCGCTATTTACTGCGGGCACATCGGCTTAGTTTTTGGGCAGTAGGTGCTTTCGAAAGGCAACGACTACCAATCCCATTGCAGCAAATACTGATCCTGATAAAAAGGCCATCCAGAAATTTTCCGGTCGGCTGTTGTGGAGCCATGCCGAAAACAAAGCACCAAACCCGATGCCCAGTTCCAGGCCAATGTAGAAAAAGGCGATAGCACGCCCTCGCTGACCAGGCTGGCTCAGGTCTACCGTCCAAGCGAGAATGGTGGGTGAGTTAATGCCCATGCCAAAGCCATACAATGCAAGACCAATGATCACCATAGGTATGGTTTGCGCCATGGCGATCAATCCAAACCCGATGATGTCCATTAGCAATCCTACCACCAATACCGGGGTGCGTCCTAACCTGTCGGAGGTACGGCCAGCAAAAATTCTGACCAGCATAGAAGCAAGGGTGGAAACGGCGATCAGGGCTCCCTTGTTGGCGATGCCGAGGTGGGTGCTCAAATCGGGCACTACAGTGAGCACCAGACCAAAAGAATAGCTGTGAAAGAGCATGGCCAGAAACGGAGCTAAAGCCCGAGGCTCCATGATGTCTTTTCGGGAAATGAGCAGGGTATTGAGTTGCAGCCGTTGCCGGTTTTTCAGGCTTTCGGGCAGCCCCATTAAAATCGCAACCGAAAGAGCGGCCATGCCCGAGGAGCAATAGAACATGGCATCCAAAGAAAAGTAATTGGCCACTGCGCTTCCAAGCATGGGCCCAAAAGATGCTCCAAGGGCGTTGCAGAGTCCGAGAATGCCCATGGCTTCCCCTCGCCGATCTTCCGGAATGATATCCGCCAGATAGGCGGCTGTGCCCGTAGGTTTGAAACCAGTGGAAAAGCCGTGCAAGAAGCGCAGCAAGAAAAATCCCCACAAAGAAGCAAATACCGGATAAAGCAATCCCGCCACCAAAGAAACCACAACTCCTACAAGTATAACGGGCAGCCGGCCCACCCGATCGGCCAGTCGACCACTAAAAGGACGAGAGATCAGGGCGGCAACGGTAAACAACCAAATGATCATTCCCTTGTATTCGGCTCCACCCCGAGCCGTGAGAAAGTCGGGAAGTTCGGCAATGATAAAATTGAAGCTGGCAAAAAACAGGACCGAGCTGGCACACAACAGCCAAAAGGTGCGGGTATAAATGCGGGATGCAGGAACCAATCAGAAAAATTTAAGCTGCAAAGGAACTAAGAAGCCTGGAGGTGAAAAAAGAGAACTCGCTGCGTCTTTTTCAAGGGTTTAGCGACTACCCTTATAAACCAATTCTTTTTCAATTATGAGTTGTTGTTCAACAGTAGAAGCATCGGCCAATCCAACGGATTGCTGCCCGATTTGTGGTACGTGTTGCTGCTGCTATCGCCCAACCAATAGTGGGCCTGCTTGTAGCTAATGGATATCGGAGCGCTTGCCGTGCAGGCGCTCCGATTACAGCAACCGTTACCTGTCTTTTATCGGTATCCAAATGAAAACCAAGAACTTTGAAGCCATGGCACCTACGGTAACCACTGAGCAAGCCTGGGAACAATTGGCAGAAGCATTGCGCCAATTTATTTTCCAAAAGGTTACTGATGCAGCGCTGTCGGAAGACCTGTTGCAAGAAGTATTTCTCCGCATCCATCAACAGCTGCCCACTTTGCGTCACCCCAAGCGCCTGGAAGCCTGGGTATACCGAATTGCCCGCAATGTGATCAGCGATCATTACCGAAAACGCTACCGATCAGAGAACGTTGAAACCGGATTGGAAGAGGAAACCACAGATGCCTGGGAGCAACTGAAAGGGTGTTTGGATCAACTGGTGGCCCGACTCGATTCGCCCTACCGGGAGGTGCTCACCGAAGTAGATTTGCACGGCCATTCGCAAAAAGCAGTGGCGCAACAACTCAACCTTTCTTATTCAGGATTGAAATCGAGGGTACAACGTGGGCGCAAAGCCTTGCGCGACATGATGGTGGGATGTTGCCAAATGGAATTGGACAAAAGCGGACGATTGAAAGGAGTGTTCGACCCGGACGAATGCCGGCTCTGCAAAGACGAATCAGCCTAAGGAGTTACTCCCCTTTACGCTTTTCCAGGAGCATTTCAATGATGGCCGCCTTGTCGGAAACCTGCTCTTTCAGCGTGCGGTTAAAATCTTCCAACACACTCAGCCTTTTTTCCAGGTATTCGTTGCGTTCTCGTAGCGACTTGATGTAAGTGGTCTTATCTGGATAAGGACGATCCGGTTCAGTAGTCGTCATGCTTTCCCGGGCAGGCCGGTCGAACCGGCTGGCGTGAAAATTCATCATTTGGTCTACCGAAAGATCGAAAATGCGGCACGCCTGCTCCACCAATCGAAAATCTATCTTGCTTCCTTCGGCTTCAAAACGGGCATAGCTGGATTGCGTGATTCCCATTTCGATGGCCATGCTCTCCTGGCTGTAGCCACGGATTTTGCGAAGCGCTTTGATATTCTCCAGTATTTGATGCATTCATCACAAAACTATCTTCCTGTTAAGCGCCCCTTATCCGGCTTTTGGGTCAATTAGGCCTAAGCCGACCGGCAGGAAGTAAATTTTATGCAATTTTTGGGTAGAGGATAGGCAAAACCCGTATTTATACCTATAAATTCTATCCTTTGGTATGAATTCCGGGTGATAAACCCGAAAACGAATGCAAATTATGACAAATATGTAATATTAAAAGTCCTCAACTATGGGCTATCAAAACGGCCAATGTGCCATCAAAGGCCCAACTCTTTTCGTTTACCCGAGTCCGAATTGCTGTTTTGGCTCCAATAAGGCTCCATGATTTCATGCGTGCGCACCGCTTTGGTAGTAAGCATCTTGGCACCAGCACCCCAACCGCTGGAATGGCGGTCCTCCCATCCGGCAATGCGGTGTGGGAATTCTGATTCGAACACAATGGAGAGCTCGCGCTTGAGGGTAGGGTAATTGACTTTGAATACCTTGAGCTTTTCTCCGGGATAACCCGAATCCTTGAAATCGGATACCGAACACTGCGCAGTTTCCACCCGAAAAGGAACGTGTTTGAGTCTTGAAAACTGAGTACCGGGAATCACCTTCAACTCTCCCTCAGGTAAATTTTCAGGAGCCGTGCGGATCATGGTCCAAAATTCATCTTCCAACCATGTCGCCGAAAGTTGGATGTCTTGATCTCCTTCAGACTCAAAGTACGAGTAGCCGCTCAGCACATAGTTATCATCGCGCAGGTTCAATTGCGTGAAGGTTTGACCACACCATTCCTGGGAGGAGGTAGATACTTTAAGCGCATGCGGATAGGCCTCTTGATCCAAAGGCTGAAAAACCGAAGTCATCATCGAATAATCATAGATGCCGGTCGGAAACTTTTTCAGCAGGTTCAACTTTAAAATAGGTGTTGCTTTGTCGCGGGCTCCCGACTCGAGCTTTACCTGCAAATCGGTGCGAAAATCTTCGGTAACAAACACCATGACGGCATTTCCGTTGTGAATTTCACCGTAGCGCACTTGTTCTAGTTCATAGCGCGACAGTTCTGCTTTGCCCTGGTACCAATAGGCACTAAACGTTTTGTTATCGGCCGGTGCTATCTCGGTGGATTCGTTGTTGGCACTGTAGGCATTACACCCCACCAGTGCGATTGCAAGTATGGATACGAAGAGAAAATCTATTTTTCGCATAATCAGGATTTTACGAAGTGAAAATTAGCCATTTTTTAAAGTAGTGTTGTGTAGAATACCACTGAATTCACTTGGAGAACGTTCGATAAATCAACAACGCACCAGTGCAGGTGGTTCACGAATTCCGATACAGCTTTTCTACTTTTGGTGCATGACCGAACTGCGGCACTTTTCTACTTCAACCGAAGCACGCTTCGCCCGCTTGGGTACGCCAGGGCCACACGTCCGCACCTTGTGGATGGTGTGCCACGGCTACGGCCAGTTGGCCGAGTATTTCATTCGCCCTTTCGAAACCCTTGTAGACGAAACTACCCTGGTTGTGGCTCCTGAAGCTTTGCACCGGTTTTACCTCGCTGGGGTAAAAGGCAGAGTAGGCGCCAGTTGGATGACGAAAGAAGACCGCGAAACCGACATTCGAAATTACGTTCGGTACCTTGATGGTCTTTACCGTTCAGTGATTGAAACCCTGGACGAATCACTGCTTACGGTGAATGTACTCGGGTTTTCGCAGGGAGGCGCCACCGTTTGCCGTTGGCTGGCCAACCGGCAGGTGCCCGTCTCCAATCTGGTGCTTTGGGCTTCCACCTTTCCGCCTGATTTCAATTTTGAGGCAGACCGTGCCCACCTCAACCAAATGAACATTCAAGTAGTGGTAGGAGATGCGGACGAGTACCTGAATACCAGCTATTTAGATAACCAAAGAGCGTTTTTAGACCAAAACGGAATTCAGTATACTTTTACTCCATTTCAAGGGACGCACCGCATCGATGCCAAGGTTTTGCTCCGATTGGCAAAGCGCCTTGCCGACCAATAGTTTCCCGGAAGATTTTTACATTGCAATAAGAATCGAACACCTTTGCCCACCTTCAAATCTTTGGATTAAAAATGATTTTTAATCACGTTACCCGAACCGTCTTCGGGATTCTGTTTCTATTGCTGCTCACAGTGGTGGGAATCTGGTTTTTTTGGACGGTCCGCACCATTTTGGTATATGTAGCCATTTCGGTGGTATTGTCCCTCATTGGTCGTCCCATTCTTCGGTTGCTCGATCGGGTGAAATTGGGTAAAAAAGACCTTCCTGATTCCATAAAATCACTGATTTGTATTGGGCTTATGCTGAGCTTGCTGGCGGGTTTTGTGGGCATTTTTGTACCCTTGGTAGCCGAAGAGATTCGCATTATTTCATCCATCGACCCAGAGGCAGTGGCCACCAACCTCGAAGGTCCGATTCAGGAATTAGAAACCTGGGTAGGTCAATACGACATTGGCGCCAACCCCGATGAAACCAACCGGGAATTTTTGGAGCGTAAGTTGACCAGTGTGATCGACCTCACGCAAGTTTCCAACATTTTTGGGCAGCTCATCGGAACCTTGGGCAATTTGTCGATGGCCCTTTTTTCCATTTTATTCATCACTTTTTTCTTGCTCAAGGACCGAAAAATCATCAGCAATACCGTCAGCGCCATTACTCCCGATCTCTACATGGAGCAGGTGTTGGAAGTGTTGCAGCATTCGCGCCAAACCCTTACCCGCTATTTTACCGGCATCTTGCTGCAAGTATCCATTGTGACCACATTGCTCACCATCGGCTTGTGGATACTCGGAGTAGAAAATGCTATAGTGATTGGGTTTTTTGGTGGTGTGATCAACGTTATCCCTTTTGTGGGCCCGTTCATAGGGGCGGCTTTTGGTATTGTGATTACCCTGTCCACCAACCTCGACCTGAACTTTGTGGATGGGATGTTGCCCCTCGCTTTAGGCGTAGCAGCAGTGTTTCTCACTGTGCAATTGTTAGACAATTTCTTGCTACAGCCCATTATCTTTTCCAACAGCGTCAATGTGCATCCATTAGAAATATTTCTGGTCATTCTCATTGCTGGCAATCTTGCCGGCGTGGCAGGCTTGATTCTCGCCATACCATCTTATTCTTTCCTGCGCATCATTGCACGCGAATTTTTGTCCCAGTTTAAGTTGGTTCGCTCGCTTACTTCTAACTTGGATTAGTACCTTCCTTTCACATGTTCCCCTCAGCCATAAACACCCCTCGCACACTGCTCCGAAAATACCATTCGGAAGATAGTGCTACTATCCTGAAGTTGTTGCAAGCCAACCGGGAACGCCTGGTCTCCAGCTTTCCTGCTACCTACATCAAGCTAAGCAATGTGGAAAAGCTCGGTAAATGGCTGGAAGAAGAAATGCCTGCCGCCTGGGAAAACAAGCAGATGTATCCGCTGGGCTTATGGCACAAGCAATCCGGAGACTATTTTGGCCAGGTTACGTTGCGCAACATCGACCACTCGGTTCGCAAAGCCGAATTGGGTTACTACCTCAGTCAGGATTATGAAGGTCGGGGCCTGATGTCGGAAGTATTGGCCAGCTTGATTGAGGTGGCCTTCGATGAGTTGGAACTCAACCGCCTGTATGTGCGCATCATGTTACGAAACAAGCGGTCGGTGCGCTTGATCGAGCGATGTGGTTTTCGCTATGAGGGTACCTTACGGCAGGACTTTCGCAGCTTCTTTGGGAATTTGGAAGATGTGATGATCTACGGCCTGTTGCGGGAGGAGTACTAAGGTCCTTATCCACAAAGCGCTGTTATTTAATTTTCAGGCAAAGGGCATCCTTCAGGCGTTTGGGCAGCTAAATTTGAGGATATGCTTACGTCCACTCGCTTCATTACTTCCATCTATCTCTGTTTGTTACTCGCCTGGAAAAACAACGGTTTGTTGACTTCCAGCTGGTTGGCCAAACGTGTACAAACCAATCCAGTAGTGGTTCGGCGGTTGTTGGCCCTGCTGCGTGATGCCCAATTGGTGCACAGTGAGCCCGGCACGCAGGGCGGCTATCGGCTTGCCAAATCTGCTGAAGAAATTTCGCTGTGGGACATTTACCAGGCCATCATGCAGCGAGAACTGTACACCGAAACCAATTTTGCCGAAGACTGCCCGGTAGCCAGTCAATTGGATCAGGCGCTGGAACCTACCTTTCTAATGGCCGAAATGTCCATGGGTGTCACATTCGAGCAAACCCGTTTGAGCGACATGTTAACACGCAGCCTACCCCGAATCGAAGCTTCTGCGGCTTAACTCTCCTTTTTTTCTGCTTGGTTTTCTTCGGGAAACCGGACTTTCAACTTGCGATAAGCTTCCACATCGGCCCAGGTATGTGAGGGCCATCCGTGCACCTCATACTCCCGAATAAAATTCCGGGCCTTGTTGGCCAACACCTTTTCGAAATCGGCGATTTGGAGCAAGTGCACCCAAATTACCTCATTTTTTTTGTGAGCTGCCATCTGAGCTTCAATGTTGTCCAGGTGTTCAAAGAGCATCGGATAGGTAGTTGGAGAAAGCTGTAAATAGTAATCGATGTCGATTTCGTTGGCCTTGTGGTGGTGGAGGTTGGTGCCGGCGATCCATGCGCTATGATCCACCAGAGATGCTAGCACGAAGGTTCCCACCACGGCCCAGGAGTTGATTCGAATGAGCCAAAAAGCGCTTTTCCGTTGATACACTTTCCAGGCCAGGGCAGCCAATCCAAATAAGGTAAGGCCCAGGAAGTAGATCACGAAAATTCGGCCGGGAGCCAGGCCGTGAAAATCAACATAGTAGCCGTTGCGAAGGAACACCGAAACAGTAAGCAGGATGTTTTGACCGATCCAACAATAGGCAAAGAGCTTTAGCCATCGGTTGCCTCGAAAAAAGTTGAGGTTGCCTCGGAAGAAAAATAGTACAGTGGCCATGGAAAGCAAAATGCTGAACACCAACAAGCCAGTTCCATCGTGCACAAAATCTTTGAGGCTAAAGCCGTTGGGCACCGAAAAACCAAACCATATCCACTTGATGTCGATAATGTTGACCACCAGCAGCAATAGGTTTAAGGCCAGAAGAGCGACTACCCATTGTGCGTTTTCGAGTTGAAGCGCTCTCCAGCCAATTTTTCTGGATTTTATGGGCAAGCGTTTTCGAAGCAGTTCGGTTGAACCATGGTCCCATTTTTCCAGATCGGTCGCCCAAAGCTGCTGCCAAAAGGTGGCGATGATCCAAAGACCCAAACCCATGAAAAGCATCCAGGCGATGGAAACATCTTCGAACCAGGTTCCCAGCCATTTCCATGAGTTAGCCGACCATTGACCCAATACCGGGTTGGCTGTGGCGTAGATGGCAAAGAAAACGATGACCAATGCCAGGGGCCACACCGAAAAGTAGGCTACCCGAGCTACGGGGATTTTGATGAACGCAGGTTTGGGTAAATTTTTAAAGGCTTGTGCCGGAGCCACAAAAAATTGAAAGAGACTTTGGAGAAAAGGCAAATAAGGGGAAGTATAGCTCGGCTGTCGGAGCAAAACACTGTTGACCGTTAGCAGCAGGAAAAAGGTGAAAAAGGCGATGCTACTCCCAATAAAGGCTGCACCACAACCAACGAGGAGTTGTAGCGTCAGCAGGATCAGCACTTTGCGGTGACGTAGCGATTGGGGATGATTTAGCCCAAGCACCACCAGCAGGAACAGGCCAAAAAGAAGGAGGTTGACTCCTGGGTTTTCTTTCCAGAAAAGCACATGAAAAATGGGTAGGGCAAGCCAAACCGGCTTTTTGAGTAGAGGGGAGTTAAGCATCTTAGAAGGAGTTAGGTTAGGCTCCTAACGATTTTGGTGAACACTTAGTATGATCCGGTTTTGCAAGCAGAAGGCATAAAAAAATCCCCGTTTAACTCAGTTAAAGCGGGGATTTGAGGTCTTTGGGAATGCCGCAATTAGCGCAGGAGAATATCGTAATCCCGGTTGCCAATGGAGACAGTGGCATTTTGGTCGCAGTCGCCATCGCCATAATCGATGGTGCGAGTTTTGAGATCGTTGGGACGAATTTCCATTTCCCCGGCGGTAATCCACCTACAATCCAACTCAACGCGGAGTGCCTCTGTAATTTCTACTTCAAAATCGCGGCCAGCACGGCTGGTACCACTTCCTGATCCGGTGATGAGGTATACATCGTCTAAAATACCCGTGATTCCGTCGGTTAGAAAGTTGGTGTTTTCCCCTTCAATCCACTCACGGTTGCGGGTGGAATTCCAGGTTACCACCTCACCCTCGGGGGTGGTGATGCGGGCACCGCTCACCTCGATGGAAAAATTGAGGTTGTTGTTGCCGTTGCGGCCGTTGTTGGTCACTTTTCGAGTACCATCTACCTGATAGTCGTTAACGGTATAATTTTCGGTGGTGATGGTCATCACCGAGCCGTCGTTTCGGTAGTAGTCCGTCAAGGTATACACCAATTTCCCGGTGCGGGTGCGTCCATCGGTTCCGGTGCAGGGAGAAGTGCCGAAATCAACATCAATGGTTTTGGGAAAGCTAGGATCGGGCCATGCGGGATTTACCGTTACCGTGGCACAGCTACCAAAAGAATACACCATCTCGGTTTTTCCCTCTTCGTCCAGCTCTTCGCCTTTGGCTGCTTCTTCCGCCACTTTGTGTACATCGTTGAAGAAATTTTCGGCGAGGTTGTTGTCTTCGGAAGCGTTCGTTTCCCGGTTCAGGCGGTATTTTTCGCAAGAACTAAATGTAAGGACGGTTAGCAGCGCAAAAGCCGGGAGCAAAAAAGTCAGGGCAGCATTTCTTTTCATGAGATTCGGTTTTGAGGAGGGCCAATCGAAGCGCTCCGTTAGTTTCAGGTCTATGACTTTGGCCAAAGCAAAGGGTTTAACCCTACCGAAATAAAAATACGGATAAAGACCCGAATATTAAATGTAAGTTGTTGTATAAGAATAGATTGTGAGCCTTTGAAAAGCGGAGGGAAATTGGAGGAGGTGCCGTTGAAAAGGACCTAACGCTGATTGAAATTGTTGTCAATAATTCGGTCGCTTTCCCAAGAAACGACCACCTCTTGTTCACAGGTGCCGTCTCCAAAGTTGGCCGTTCGCAAATCGTTGGGTTCAGGAGGCGTTACCTCCATAGTGCCTGAAGTGATGTACAAACAATCCATATCAATCCGCAAACCATCAATGATTTCGATGCCAATATTGCCATCGTCATTCTCTGTAACACAGCCCGTGCCCGTTTCGGTGTATACATCGTCTACCAAACCCCTGCGGCCGTCGTCCGCCAAACGCGTATCCTCGCCCTCAATCCAAACCCGTATGCGGGTAGCGTTCCAATCAATTTCGTTGTTGGTAGGCGTAGTGATTTGGCCATCGCGGGTCAGTACCTCAAACTGTAGATTTCCGTTGGCATTGGCCCCTAAGTTGGTGACCGTTCGTGTGCCACTTATGCTGTGAAAGTCGATTTGAAGGTTTTCCGGCATTATTTCCATCACTGCTCCCGGGTTGCGAAATGCATCGCTCAGGCGCACCAATAAAAGACCGCTTCTGGTACGGCCATCAATGCCATCGCAGAGGGAATCGAAGGTGACGGATATCACCTTGGGAAACGTTGGATCAGGCCAATCCGGGATAACACTTACGGTGGCGCACGGACCAAAAGAGTAGGGGATGGCGCTAAGAAATTGTTCGGATTGTTCCTCGCCTTTGGCGACTTCTTCTGCCATCTTGTGCAGGTCATTGAACATCACTTCTCCGATGCAGTTGGCAGAGGAAAATCGGGTGGATTCATTGACGTCAGGATCTTTGAGGCACGCGGATAAAACCGGTATAGCGATCAGGAGTAAAAGTAACTGAAAGCGGTTTGGATGGGCCTTACTTCTCATAGTATTGGGGGTAATCGTGGAGCTTATGCCATAGTGATGCATTTCCAAGGCAATAGCGTTGGCAACAACCTAAATCAATGCAATTAACATTGAAATGGCCCTAAAATAGAAAAAAGAAAAGGTTAGGAGGGTACCGCTTCGGCGGCAAATTCGTACTCCATGTAGTCTGTTACTACATTGTAGAGTGTGTCTCGTTCAACGGGATGGCGGTTGGCACCTTTGATCAGGTTGACCAATTGTTCAGTGGTAAGGGCTGGGTTTTGCTCTTCCGATCCGGCCATGGAATAAATTTTAGTACTGTCGTCGATGGTGCCGTCCACATCATTCACCCCGTAAGAAAGCAGAAGCTGGGTCGTTTCCCGGCCAATCATTGGCCAATAAGCTTTCAGGTGAGGAAAGTTATCCATGTAAATGCGCGAAACTGCGTAAGTGCGCAAATCCTCCACTACAGACACTTCGTCAATGCTCGACATTTGGTTGTTGCCGTTGCGAAACTTCAAAGGAATGAAGGTGTTGAAGCCACCTGTCTTGTCTTGCAACTGCCGTAAACGATTCATGTGATCGATGCGATGGCTTGCTTTGTCGTAGTGGCCATACAGCATGGTGGCATTGGATGGCATGCCTAATTTGTGAGCCGTTTCATGGATTTCCAACCACTGGGCACTGGTGCACTTGTCCTTGCAAATGATTTTCCGAATTTCTTCGTCAAAAATTTCGGCACCGCCTCCCGGAAGTGAATCCTGACCGTGGTCTTTCAAAATTTGAAGCCCTTCTTCGAAAGACACTTTGGCTTTGCGGCACATGAACTCAAGTTCTACGGCAGTAAATGCTTTGACGTGGAGCTCAGGGCGAATTTCTTTGATGTTTTTGATGAGGTTGGCAAAGTAATGCAGCCCCATTCGAGGATGAACGCCACCAACAATGTGAACTTCGGTCACGGGCTGGCCTTCGTAACCTCTAACGGTATCGTAAATCTGCTCTTCGGTCATTTCCCAGGCGCTGTATTCGCCACGGTCGCGGATGAGCCTGGAGTAGGAGCAAAACTTGCAATCGAACACGCAGATGTTGGTGGGCTCGATGTGAAAATTGCGGTTGAAGTAAGTGAGATCACCATGCCGGCGGTCGCGAATGTGGTTGGCAAGTACACCCAGGTAGCCGAGCTCTGCCTTTTCAAACAACAGCACGCCTTCTTCAAAAGAAACGCGTTCTTGTGCAACTACTTTCTCTGCAATCTTTTGCAGGTCTTTACCAAGAGACGAATTCTTCAGCAGGACCTCAATTTTTTCCTCACTCATTCCGCACAGCTTTCCACAAAAATAACCCGAAATTGGTATTTAATGTTCAAGCACTTGCACCTTTTTGGTAGCAATACCAAAGGGAGTGGTGAGTTCGACAAGGTAAAGGCCGGCGGGTTGTTGCGAAAGGTCAATGGGCAGGTTGCCAGAGTAGAATTGTGTGAACTGGTTGCGCTCCACTACCTGCCCCAATTGATTGTAGACCCGAAGATCGACCGTAGAAGGGGCATTGAATTCGATATAGGCAGTAAATTCGCCCGTACTCGGGTTGGGAAATACCGATAAACTTTCTGAAAAATCAGAGCCGCGCCAACTGGGAACACTGTTCAGTGAGCAGCCGTTTGAACTTTTCAACCCCGGACGCTGCACGTCTATGGTAGCCAACATGCGTTGCTTTTGGCCCGCCGTAAAAAGGTTCATGCACGCATCGTTAGAATAATCCATGTAGTTCATAAACATGTCGCCTCCATCAGCATTGTTGTTACAACTGAATTGGGGAAAAGAAGGACAACCAGACGTGAAAGTTTCTTGCTCTGGGGTGTCGGCCACGCCATCGTTACCACAAAAAGCATCTCCCCAAATGTGTTCCAGGTTGAACCAATGCCCCAACTCGTGTGTGGTGGTGCGCCCTAAATTATAGGGAGGAGTAGCGGTGCCAATATTTCCAAAATAGCGGTAATCGATCACCATTCCGTCACGGTTGGCGGGAGCTACACCCGGCTGAAAGGTAAAACCAAGAATACCATCACCAATTTGGCATACCCAAATGTTGAGATAAGAATCGGGGTCCCAGATGTCGTGCCCACCGGAGGCAGTGAGGTAGTAAGCACTCGTATTGCCAATATTATCTACCGAGGTGGTGGTATAGGTGACTCCCGAGGTGTAATTGCCGTTAGGATCGGTATCGGCCAGGCAAAAATCAATTTCGGTGTCGGCGGCCACCGAAGAAAAAACATTGGGCGTAAGCACCTTATCAGGATTGCTTCGTCGAAAATCTTGAGAAAGCACATCGATTTGCGAACGGATCTGATCGTAGTAGATAGGGGGCATACCCGGCCCGGTAAGCACGTGAACGACCACCGGAATGATAATTACAGCGTCTTGGCTGGTACTTGGATGCGTGGCGATCCACTCGTCGATCTGGGCATTGATGTCTGCACGACGGGCGTCCAAACCAGGGTCTGATGCACGCATCTCCTGATGCTTGTGGTGGGTGTGGCACCGAATGACTGTAGCTGGGTCTACCGGTGTTGGTGTATCTTGTGCAGCGAGCGTGCTTGCAAAACAGCTGGACAGCAGTAAACAAGTGAAAACCCGTTGAATAGAAATAAGCATAGGGTTAAGGGTTGAAGGTAGTAGATCAAATATAGTGATTAGTTTTGCGGAGAAACCAACCGATTAATGTCCACCCGGGCGATCCCATTTTGAACCAATGAGTTATCGGATACTATTAGTCGACGACGAAGAAGCCCTTCGGGACAACATCCGACTTTTGTTGGAATTGGAAGGATATGAAGTAACCGATGCCGAAGATGGTAAATCGGGCTTAGAAGCCTTTCACAAAGGCCGATGGGACCTGGTGGTTTTGGACGTGATGATGCCCCAGATGGATGGATTTGAAGTGTGCAGTGCCATCCGTAGGGTCAACTCTCGGGTGCCCGTCTTGTTTCTTACGGCCAAAAACGAAGGCGATGACCGGGTAGAGGGCTTGCGCCTGGGGGCCGACGACTACCTCACCAAGCCTTTTAATCTGGAAGAATTTCTATTGAGGGCCAAGAACCTCATCCGCCGAGGAGCTGAAGCCAGTGGTGGAGGGCAGGAATTTGAAACGTATTCGTTTGGCAACAACACGGTGAATTTTGTGACTTACGAAATTCAGGGGCAGAAAGGCAAGAAAAAAACCATTACCAAACGCGAAATTATGCTGTTGCGGCTCATGATTGAGCGAAAAAATCAGGTGGTGAGCCGGGAAGACATCCTCGAAAAGGTTTGGGGTTACGATATTTTTCCTTCTACCCGCACGATTGACAACTACATTCTCGCTTTCCGCAAATACTTTGAAGCAAACCCCAAACAGCCTTTGCACTTTCATTCCGTTCGTGGGGTAGGGTACAAGTTCACCGATTGAGTAGTGTTTTGCCTTCCATTTTTGACCTGATGGCCTGATTTTGGCCAAAAAATCAATTTTTTTTTAGCATTCCCAGTCTTTTAGTGACCGGTGCTAAAGTGGTGGTAAACGGCAACTTATCGCCTATGAGTGGCTGGAAACGACTGCCTGAAGGGCCGTAAAAAGCAGTTTTTTAAAAAAAAATTGAAGGGGCCTGCCAACCATTTGTCGTGCGTTTGCGTCTATGTTAATAGAACCACGGTTCAAAAAGATTTTTACGATCCTTGACACATTTAAGATTGCTTCCTGGTTAGAAAATGCCTGAAGAGAACACCATCCTCATTTACTATACTCCTTCTTTAGAGACTACACAAACAGAGAATAGCTAAAGTTCACTTCAGGCATTTTTGTTTCTTCCTTTAATGTGAAAGATTTTCCTACCGGCCACTGCAAAGTGGCCGGTTTTTTTATGCCTCAATGGCAAAAGCGGCAATAGGGAGATTCTGCCCGGTGTTGAAACGGCAAATTCGGATCATAGATTTCCCGAATCATTTCATGCAAAAAAGTGCCAAAATGTTCAGTAACAGCAGTATCGAGCATGGTTTCCCCTTCAATACTTAAAGGCATGAGGCCTTCGCTCAACTTGCGCATCGACGTAATGCCCGAAAGCACCGAATCTTGAGATTGGGCATGATAGAGGTAGGCATACATCATCAATTGCCGGGCCTTGGAAGCGGCAGGATCACTGAAAATGGTTTCAATGCTTTTCAGACGAAGCTCCTGAGGATAAACCACCCCCGTTTTATAATCAATGATGCGTAAATGATTGGATACCCGATCCATTCGGTCGGCTTTACCAATCAATCGAATGTGGCGTTCGCCCACCCTAATTTCCCGAGACAATTCCTTTTCTAAAGCTAAGATGCTCAAACGACTGCCTTCGCCTTCCCACTTTTTGAGTTGCGCCAATTCGCCTCGCAAGAAGGTTTCGACAAACCGGATCGCTACCCGCAAGGTGAGCAGGTTTTTGCCATTGCTGATTTCTTTTCGGTTGAACCGGGTGAGAAACACGGCTTCGGTTTTGGCGGCCGCCTGCTTCAACATGGCTTTGATGTCAGCTTCAGCTACTACCTGATTCACTTTTGGGGTGTAGAAGTCTTCCAGAACCTGGTGTACGAAATCGCCCAAAGTAGAAGCTTCGATGGTTTCTTCAACTTCATCAGATTCTCGAATGCCTGCCACGTAGTTGTAGTAAAAATCGAGTGGGCAGTTCACGTATTTGTTCAAAGCCGAAGGGGAGAGTCCACGTTTCATGAAAGCATCGATTCCCTCTATGATCTCGGGTGTTTTCTGCACCATACTCACTTTCATTTCCTCCTTCACTACCGGCAGGCGCACAATACTTTCTTTGATCTTCACCTTTGGGTTGACTTTGGGAAGCTCCTCCAAAATTTGAGTAATGAAGCGGCTTTTTTCACCACCACCCAGCGTATCGGGCTCGGTGTTGTAAATCACTTGCAATCGTTCGGTACGTTGCAAAAGGCGGTAAAAATGGTAGGCATATACGCCGTCTCGTTCGCGGTAAGTAGGCAGGTCGAATTCTCGCCGGAGGTCGTAGGGAATAAAGGAGGATTGGTTTTTACCTTCGGGCAGTTGGTCTTCGTTGGCCGAAAGTAAGATCACATTTTTAAAATCCAATGCCCGGGTTTCGAGCATGCCCATCAATTGCAGCCCTTGCAGCGGTTCACCATAAAAGGTGAGGTGCTCCTGGCCTACCATGCGGTTAAAAAACAAGCGCAAGGTGCGCAGGCTGCTCATCGTGCCCTGGTTGGTCACCAAGCGGAGCAATTGCTGAATCACCAAATGGTAGCGGTACAAATATTCGAGTTCGAGCGAAGGAAGGTCCGTTGCTGTTTTGGTTGCACTTAGGCGATCTCTGAATACACCTACCAGTTGTTGCAACGCTTTTAAAGCCAGCAAGGGTTGGTCTTGCCAATCTTCGAAAAGTGTTTCCAGGGGAGCGAAGGCCGGATGCATCTCCTCCGGCAAGAGTGCCTTTAGTTCTTTAGGGGTTAACCAAACCCGGTTGCGCGTTCTGATGGCCTTGAGAGCGGCTTGGCCCAATTGAAAACCATCAGGCAAGTGCTTTAAGAAAGGGTGGTTGAGTACCGCCAGCACATCCCTAAAATAGAATGAGCCGCTGCGGCCCCAGCGATTGGCATTGTCATGGAGCTGGAGAATGGCGGTCCACAAACTGTGTAAAACGGTATTTTTTAATGGGTAGCCCATCGTGATATTCACGTGCTCAAAATGATCGGGTAGGGCTTGCAAAACCGGAACCAATAGCGACTGATTGGCCAACACCACCACCGTTTCGGTGCTCTCTGATTCAGGAATACTGGCCAGTAACTGACCCGCCAGCCTGGCCTGGCCAATGTTTCCGGCAACTCCGGTTACCTCAATGGTTTTGGGCAGCTGAGACAAATACGACTCTTCGAAGCGAAAGGGGAAATTTGAGAAGCGATTTTTGATGCCACTGAAATATTCACCCGCCTCCTGAGCGGGATTGTTGGTGTAATATGCGTCCGTGTCCCAGAATACTTCCGCTTTGCCTTGTACCAGCAGAATTTTGAGAATTCTTTCCTGGGCTTTGTTCAGGGCATAATGCCCAACAAAAATCAATTTCTTCCAGGTACGTCCTTCCAGTTCGAATGGAGTGTTGGGAGCTTGTTTTTCGAGTTGTTCCACCGCTTTTCGGGCAGCCAATCCGGCCCAACCTAAGTTTTGAGCCTCCAGGTTTTTGCGCAACGACAGGTAATAGCGCCCCAGGGCTTCCCAAAATTGCAGGTACTGCTCTTGCACATTGCTCAATCCTTCGTTCGAGGGATTCCAAAGTTCAAGGGCGCGGGTTTCGTTCACGAAGCGAAACAGCTGTGGAGCATCTACCAACTGACCATCTACCTCATTGAAGTCATTCAACAATTGTTGTCCCCAGGTCATGAACTCCTCAAAGGGTTGGGCATCTGCCCCTTCCAATTCCTGATAAACCGAATAAAAGGCAAACAGCAGTGGTATCGACTCCGGAACCACCGTTTCTGAAAGGGTTTCGATGAGCTCTTCGAAAGTCATCACCCGCGGGGCCCAAATGGTGCGCCCGGCAGCCTCACCAAGGTAGCGTTTCAGAAAGAGGCCCGAACGCCGGCTGGGCATTACCACTACTACTTCGTCGAGCGAGTCGGCGTAGCGGTCGATCAGTTGTTTGGCAATGGTTTTAAGGAAGGCTTCCACGGCGGTGGCGTAAATGTACGCCAAGCCATTCAATCAGGAGAAGAACTTAAGCTTCGCCCTTGAAGCCCCGGCGAACAAATTGGGTGAATTCTTTCCAGGTTTCTTTGGATTGAAATACGCGACTGATCATCGATAAATGATCCCCTAAAGAGGCCGGTGGAGGAGGTGTTTCAGTCTCGGCTTTTACACCAGGCTGTACGGAAATCCCAGATTCGGCCAGCTGCATTTTCTGAAGTGCTTTTTCTTTGCGCTCTTGGGCAAGATAGGCTTGCGCATCGGCCAATTTGTCGGCCTGCTTCACCAATCTTTTTGCGTCTTCCTTGCGTCCGAGCTTTTCTTGAAGTAAGCCCAGGTTGTTGTGCGCTACGGCATCAAACGGATCGAGTTGTACGGCGATTTCATAATCTTTGATGGCACCGCTGGTGTCGCCCATGGTATCGCGGATGTAGGCACGACTGCTGTACCGATAAGGGTTGGAAGGTTGCAGCTCCTGTGCGCGGTCGAGATCCTTGAGCGATTTTCGCAACTGACGAATGTGATAGTAAGCCACTGCACGTTCACTCAACACGTCGGCATCTTCTTTCAAGGCTAAGGATTCGGTAAAATCCTCAATCGCCCCTTTGTAATCTTTTCTGGCATACTTTTGCTTGCCCCGTTCAAAGAAATTCACTGCGTCCATGGCGTCCTTTTCCAAGGAACAAAACTACTCCAATCTTTGTTGAGCGAAGCGCTGATTATGTCACAAACCGAACACTATCCGATCTTTCGGAAATATCCAAACGGGGCCTCCTTTTTTCGAATCGATTCTCCACGCCTTTTTACCGAACTCAAACTTACTCCAAGCTTCTTCAGCTTAGAACAAATTCAGGCCACCATTCATCCGGATCGCTTGCTGATCTCCGACATGGTAGAAATGCGTTCGGGTTATTGGGAGCCTTCCTCTGAAGAGGAGTTTGCTGAACGCCTCGCATGGTGTGAGAAAAACCTCAAGTCCTTTTAAGAATTCTCCCGCAGGTGCTTTTGATAATTGGTGAGTAGCGAACGAATTTGTTCAGCTGCTATGGGGTTGGCAGAATGCACCTCAAACCGCAATTGCCGCGAATCCAGGCCACTTTTGTACACCAACCACCGGGCAGCCAGATAGCCGTCCTAATCTGCCGAACCGTTTTCATCCAGGCCAAGGTCGTTGTCAAAACTGATGAAATAGGGCAAGCCGTGTGCTAAGATGTAGTCTACGAAATCCCAATAGGTGCGCACCACCACAAATTCAGCTTCCCTGCCGGGATACACCATAGAGACCGTTCATACGTCGTCCAGAAACAGTTGATAGGTCACGGTTGGGATGCTTTTTTATACAAGCTACAGCGGTCGGTGGAGGCCACTATTTCAAATTGATTTTGCAGCAATTGCATTACCTCTACCGCACATTCATCCGCTCGTTCTACGCCGTTGTGGAGTAAAAATACATAGTCGATCGGTCGCGTTTCATGTTTCGGGTCCGACCGCCAATGAAGGCAGGGAAAGTCAGGTGCTGTTGGACTGAGTTGTGTATGGGGCAATTGATCGCGGTTCCAGGCCACTGGAAAATAACCGGTTCCGGCTTCGTAATTGTCTAAAATGACCAAAGGTTTATCGGCTCCAAGGTAGTTGGAAAAGTGGAGGTGGAGCCAATTGTCGGAATGATTGATCGGCAATACCACACTGTTGGCAGGAATAGAAGCCCCAACAGTTTCGCATTCCCGGGCCGTATCACTGAGGCTTTTGAGGGCTTTCCCATAAAATATATTGAGTTGGAAACTGCTAAAAAGAACGACCAGTGCCGCAACCCCAATGCCCCACCGGTAGAGTTTCAGGGAACTGATCCACAGCAGTAGGAACAAAAAACTTACCCAGGCCAATCGGGTGGAAATATATCCGGCAGCACCATCGGAATCGGGCAGAAACAGGTAGAGCCCCATAATTCCTATCCAGCACGAAAGCCAATACAGTGGCATCGACCAGACGGCATTTCCTTGTTGCGGAGTGGCCTCCGCTTGTTGCTTTTTTTGCTTCCACAAACGAATGCCTTGTCCAATAAGTCCCAACAAAAGCAAACCATAGATGGCGTAGGCTATCAGTTGCGTGTGCTGAATCTCCTCGTCGAAGTTATAGGCAATGAGTGGGCGGGCTTGAGTGAGCCATTGTAGCAATTCCGAAGTGGCGATGAACACATCATCGCCCAAATCGGGCCGTGAAAGAAAATAGTTGATGAAGAAAACCAGCGGGAGGGAGGCGGCCAACAACAAACGGCCGAGTTGCTGTAGTAGCCCTTGCATGGCGGCTTTCCGGTCTCCATCGTCAGGAAACAAGCCCTTGAATACGATCCGGGCACCAATCACAAGCCCCAGCAAGGCAAATACAAAGAGGTGTGAAAAATAGGTGAGGGTGAGCAGTACAAACAATTGGAGGGTTTGCCCCCACGTAAGTCTTCGGGTTTCGTTTCGGATCCAAAAGGAAAGGGTGAAAAACAAAAGCACCAGGCCCAAAGAAAAATTGTAAAAGCCCAGTTGAAAGAGGTAAGCGTAGCAAAAAGGAAACACCAGATAGCTCACACCCACGTTTTGTGGAGCAATGGTTTGGATCAACCTGCGAAAGGCGAGGGGCAGGCCAGCAAGATAGATCAGCAGCAATACTTTTTCGGCCAGAAAAGCAGGTAAAAAGCTACCAAACAGGCCAAGTATAAAATGGCCAATCCAATTGGGCAAGGCCTCAGTTTGCAGTTCAAAATACGCTTGCAGCACCGGAGCATCTCCGGTGAGGAGCGAACGAATCAATTGCGCATTGTAGAGGTGGGCAGCCCCGTCGAGGGTCGGAAAATAATGCCATGCCAAGGCCGGCAGGGCATTGGCCACCAGGAGAGCTAAAAAAAGCAGGAACTCGTATTTTCGAAGGTATTGCACGCTCATCACCGTTTCACCGGCCAAAATACGCATTCAACTCAGACGATTGTTTGATGGCCTGGAATCACTTGCGCAACATGGCAACGTGTGGAATGCCGTCTTCGAGGTATACTTCACTGATGGTGTTAAACCCCCACCGTTGGTAGTAACCTTGCAGGTGCTCCTGAGCCGATAGTTTGATGGCCTGATGCCCCCAGGTGTGCTCACAATGTTGCAGGGTGCGTTGCAGCAATTCGTGCCCAAGTCCACTGCCCCGTACCGAGGCCGAGGTTACAACCCGGCCAATGGCCAATTCGGAATATGCCAATCCGGCTGGCAGTACCCGGGAATAGGCAACTGGCTGGTCATTAGAATCAATGGCAAAACAGTGATAGGCCGCTTCATCCAGGCCATCTAAATCCTGGTAAACGCAGTCTTGTTCCACCACAAAAACTTCCGACCGTAGCGCCATGATCCGATAGAGGATGACAACCTCTAAATCGGCCAACTTTTTCCAATGCCAGGAGTAGCTGTTTTTGGGCATGGTCATGCAGAACAAATCTAACAGCACCGTGTTAGAGTGAAAAGGTTTGATATGAAAATCTATCAGCATGTGGCCGAACAGGTTGTTCCAACTACCCTCAACCGGGCTTGGGCTTTCTTTTCGGATGCCCGGAATTTGAAGAACATCACGCCGGAGGAAATGAATTTTGTGATTTTGAGTGATTTAGGCGATGGAAAAGTGTATCCAGGAATGCTGATTCACTACAAGGTGAGCCCTTTGCTCAATATTCCGCTGCGGTGGACCACCGAAATCACCAATGTGAAAGAGGGTGAATACTTTATCGACGAGCAGCGCTTCGGACCCTTTGCCATGTGGCACCACGAGCACTATTTTAAAGAAGTGGAAGGTGGCGTCTACATGCGCGATCAGGTAGATTATGCCATACCATTCGGTCCTTTGGGCCGATTGGCGCACGCCATAACTGTGAAAAATCGGGTATAAGAGATTTTTGCGTACCGCAACAAAATGTTGCAATCCTTATTTCCTGCCAGACAGCCTCAAATGGGCAACAACGTCATGGTTTCGGTGTAAAACAAAAAGCTGTCGACTTGGAGGTAGCCAATCTCCCAAAGAAGTTTTTTGTACCACTCCATTTGCTTTCGATCTTCTTTCGCCGGTTTTCCGGTTTTGAAATCGAGTATACTCGCCCTTCCGTGTTCCACTACCACCCTGTCGGGCCGGTAACTGCGTCCGTTGGGCAGTAAAATTTCTGCTTCTTTGCGAATGTCCAGTCCATATTTATAGAAAGGCTGAATCTGTGGGTGACTCAAGATCTTCTGCAGCAGCACCTCTAGTTCCTGGCGTTCTGGCGTCATGATCTTTCCTGCCAACTCCCACCGCTGCAGCAAATCCGGCACCGCCTCCCGCGTATCGATTCGGGCCATGGCCTGATGGACCAATTTTCCAAAATGCCCCGAGGGGTTGACTTGTTCCAGGTCCCAAAACTCAGGCGCCTGTCGACTGATCTGCAATTTACTTCGCCAGTTGCCTTCGGGTGCCGCTTCTGCAATGGCTACAGCCTCCGTTTCTGAAGGCTCAGATTTTTCTTTCGGTGCTTCCGGGCTCCCCCATTCAAATTGAAGTCGCTCTTCATTCCAATTTTCGTGTTGGCTGAGGAAAGGTAAAAAGTAGTTGCTCAGGTCTTTGCTCCGCTCTTTTGAAGTAAGCACATAAAGCCGCTCTACAGCCCGCGTAAAGGCTACGTACAACACATTGAAATTGTCCAACATGGTTTTGTTCACCTCTTCGCGGTATTGGCTTTCGTAAGGGGTGTCTTCGAGTTTCTTACCCGCACTCACCAGGGCAGAGGGCATGCCGTATCCCTCCGGAAGGTCGATCCATAATTGATCTTTGGCCAGGCGCACCCGCCAATTGGTAAATGGCATGATGACCACCGGAAATTCGCGCCCTTTCGACTTGTGAACCGTCATGATCGAAACGGCCTCTGTACCTTCTGGCAGTATGATGGATCGCTTGTCGGCCTCTTCTTCCCACCAGGACAAAAATTCCCGCAGGTGGGCATCAAACTTACCCGACCATTGAAAAACGGCTTCGAGGAAAAACGCCAAATATGGATTTTTACGACTGTCTAAGCGAAACAGCTTGATGAGCACTTCGGTCAAATCGTACACCGGCAGGGCGAGCAGCACATCTGGATCAAAATCGGCATAACCTTGGGCTTGAAACAAACCCGGAAGGTCAAAAGCTTCAGGATCTTGGTTGAGTTGCCGCAGATAGGGGAAAACCTCGCCTTCGAATCGATCGTTTCGTGCCAGCCGGAGCAATACTTCCGCCTGCGCAATGCGATTGGGAGGGTCGTTGAGGTATTCCAAAACCGCCACCAGCAATTGCACTTTATTGGAATGACCGATGATGAGACTCTCCGAAGAAATGACGTCAATGTCTTCCTCCAACAGGTAGTTGGCCAGCATGCTGGCTTCTCCGTTTCTTCGGCAGAGAATGGTGATGTCGCGCAACGAATAACCATCGTCTACCGCTTGCCAAATCAGTTCGGCAGTGCGGGCAAGGTATTCTCCGGTGATTTCCGAATCGGGTTCCGTACCGAGTATTTCAACGGAAACATAACCTCCCGTTTTGGTCGGCAGAGGCGCTTGTTCCAGGCCTTCATAAATGCTGGCAAACTCCTCATCGAGGTGTTGGGTGAGGGCGCGGAAAAAGTAGTTGTTGAAATGCACCACTTCCTGTAACGACCGAAAGTTGTTGACCAACCTTTTTTCTTCGTAGTTGCGTAGCAGGGTGTTTTCTCGTTCTTCGAGCAGACCGTCTTTTTCAACCAGGCTTAGCGCTGGCAAACGGGCAAATTGTTCCACTTCGCCACCGCGCCACCGATAAATGCTTTGTTTTCCATCTCCCACCAACATGTTGAAATGGCCGGCGGCCAGCGAGTTGTCCACCAATGGCAGCAGGTTTTGCCATTGCAGCACCGAAGTGTCTTGAAATTCGTCGATGAGAAAATGGCGGTAGCGTTCTCCCAGCCGCTCATAAATAAATGGCGCGGGTTCGGTAGCGACCACTTGAGCAATCCGTCGATTGAACTCCGAAATGTGGATCAGGTTCTGTTCGTTGCGGTATTCTTCAAGGATTTTCTCCATCTCGTTGAGCACCGCCAAGGAATAGAGGTTGCGCACCACCAACTGAGCCAAACGGTAACCAGACAAATATTGCTCGGCAAATTGAATCGCTTCCCAGAACCAGGTTTCCAGTTGTCCCCGAATGCTGTCAATGGCCTGTTTGTCGATGTCACTGGCTTTGGTAGCATGCCATTTTCCGGCTTCTACGTTTTTACGAACACTGTTTGACGGAAGCAGTTTGTCGTCCCGCACTTCAGCGAGGTAGGAAAAATACTTGGCAATGCCCGATTTTCCCCCTGCAAAAAGACTCGGATCAATTCCAGCATTTTCAATTAGTTCGAGCCCTTGGCGGCCCCATTTTCGAATGGTCGATTCAAATTGAGTCAGTTCGGCCACCAGGTTTTTGCGTGCCTCAAAAAAGTCGCTCATCGAGAGTTGACGTAAGCGATCGAGGTGCTCCCGACCATCGTCTTGCAGCAGATAGCGGGCAAATTGTAGCAAATCAGACTCAATGTGCCAGCTTTTTTCTTCGTCGGCTTTGCTCTTCGTAAATTCCACCAAAGCCTTGGTCAATTGTTCATCTGCTCCCACTTGCTCAATGAGCAAGTCCACTGCATTGCCGAGGAGCCGATCGCCGTCCAATTCTACTTCAAATTGTAGTGGAAGGCCCAGGTCGTGGGCAAATGAGCGCACCACGCGGTACACAAATTTGTCGATGGTACTGATGCTGAAATCGGAATAATGGTGGAGGATGTGCTCCAATACTTTGCCTGCCCGCCAACGCACCTCGTCAGGGCCAAGGTTGAGTTCTTCCTGAATGTCGAGCAGCAAAAAAGCCGAGGTGCCACTGGCCTGATTTTCGGAGGCCAGATCGCGCAACGATACGATGACCCGCTCCTTCATTTCATTTGCCGCCTTGTTGGTAAAAGTGATGGCCAAAATGTGGCGGTAGGCATCGGATTGTCGCGTAGCCAGCGCAATTTTGAGGTACGCTTTGACCAAGGTGTAGGTTTTGCCAGAACCGGCAGAGGATCGGTATACGGTAAAGCTCATGGTGCTACCCGTCAAAAATAACCTTTTCGGGAGTTGAGTTGTTTCCTTATCAATCCAATTAGGAATGCAAGCCCTTTTGATTTTGCAGAGAAGCTTCGGACACTATTAGGAGGTGATTTTGCGTATTTTTGAATGAATGTCGTTTATAAGCACAACTTTTCGGCCCCTTTGGCTTTTCAGGATTGGTCTGGTCCTTTTCCTATCCATTGGGTTTCAAAATCAACAAAAGGTACAGGCGCAGACTGAAAATTATGTTGCGCACCAGGCCATTGTGCAGCTCAAACACAATCAGCCGGTAGAGCATCTTTTGCAAGCCATCTGGGAAAGTTACCCAAGTGCCAACCTGCGGGTGGAACGCGTGCTGTCTCAGCGCATCAACATCTGGTTATTGCAATTCGATGGATTTCAGGGACCAGACCGGGAGATGCTGCGTATCCTTCGCGACCGGCCGGAGGTGGAGATCGCTCAGTTTAACCATACGAACCTCGAACAAAGAATTTTACCCAACGATACTGACTTTTCGGTGCAGTGGAACCTTTTTAATGACGGTACTAACGGTGGCCCAGGAATGGCAGATGTGGACGCTGAACGAGCTTGGGACATTACCACCGGGGGCACAACGGCCAACGGTGATACCATTGTGGTAGCGGTAATCGATGGCAATTTTGACTTGACACACGAAGACCTCGACTTTTTCAAAAACCGTCACGATTCCATCAACGGCATCGACGATGATGGCAACGGTTACCTCGATGATTTTGATGGTTGGAATGCCTATGACGATACCAATACCTTTAATGGTTTTAACAAATCCCACGGTACCCACGTTTCGGGAATTGTAGGCGCCCGGGGAAATAACGGTCTCGGTGTAACGGGGGTGAATTGGAACGTGAAAATTATGCCCATTCGTGGCTCTTCTACGCAAGAAGCACCAGTGATTGCGGCTTATGCTTATGCCTTGGAGATGCGCCTGAAGTACAACGAAACCAATGGTGATTCGGGAGCCTACGTTGTGGCGACTAATTCTTCTTTTGGGGCCAATTACGGTCAGCCGGCCAACTTTCCAATTTGGTGTGCCATGTACGACACTTTGGGCCAGGCGGGTATCGTAAATGTAGGTGCTACCGCCAACATCAACATTGACGTTGATGTCTCGGGTGACATCCCAACCACTTGTCCGAGCAATTACCTTGTGGCGGTGACGGCCACCAACAGCCAGGATCAAAAGTTACCCGGGGTAGCCTATGGCCCTACGCACATTGATTTGGGTGCCCCCGGAAACACCATTTACTCCACTGATGCTACCAACAGTTTTGGATTCAAAACAGGAACTTCCATGGCCACCCCAATGGTGAGTGGCGCCATTGCCCTGATGTACTCTAATCTGTGTGCTCAGGCAGTTTCTAATGGTTACCAGCGGCCAGACAGTTTGGCGGGTATGATGATCGATGCACTTTTGCAATCGGGTACCGAACCCGTTTCCGACCTATCGGGTGCTACCACCACCGGTGGTCGGCTCGATTTGTTCAAGGCGGTGACCGCAGCGGGAGAAATTTTGTGCCATCCCATTAGTACGGGCCCCGATCTGAGTCAGGCAAGCGCAGATTGGCAAGTGTATCCCAACCCAAGTTTGGACGGGCAAGTGACCGTCTCTATTCCTCCAAACACCAGTGCACGCCTTTGGGTAAGCAATGTACTTGGAGCAGTAGTTTGGGAAACCCGTATGGTAGCTGATCAACAGGTGCTCAACGGATCGAATTGGCCTTCGGGAGTGTATTTCGTGACGGTTCAGTACGACGGAGCTCCGCCTTCCACCCAGCGGTTGGTACTTCGCAAGTGATTTTTCTCTATTTTTTCTGATTCATATTGGAGGGTAACTGTCCTACCTTTGTGGCCAATGCGTTGCACGCAGTTCATAGTGGCTTTCATTTTGGCAATGGCGGTATTGTCGGCTCACTGGGGTGCCAGCCTTATCCAAGTAGATTACCTGGTAAACATAGAGCGCATCATCGAGCAGTTTTGTGTGAACAAAGACAAGCCCATGACCACCTGCAATGGGCAGTGTCACCTCGCCAAGCAGCTCAAAAAGCACGAAGAAAAACGTAAGGAAGCCCAGCCCAACGAGCAGGAAGAACAATTCAACCTGCAATGGTGGGTACCCGTATCCAACCAAACCCATCCAAGGGTAACCATTGCGCTTTTGCAACAGGCCTTTCAGAACCCTTCCCTGTGCTCTGGTTTTCCGAAAACGCTCGATCGTCCTCCCGGAATCAGCTGATATCTCTCTCTTTCTGAGTTTATAGAAACCGTTTTCGGTTTCTGCATTGCTGATTCAATCTTAACATCATGAAATTATTTCTTGCCAGGGTATTCCTGGCAGTAGGCATTTGCCTGGGTGGCATTTCCTACACTTCGGGCTGTGATTTTTGCAACCTGTATTTATCCATTCAACCCAACGACTATCAACATTCGCTGGGTGTTCAATACCGTTTTAGAAACTACCGGGCGTGGGTCACGCAAAGTGGCGTCACTCCTTCTTTGCGCACCGAACACGGTGGGAATCACATTTTTATTGACGCTGATGAGCCGGTGCTGGTAGAAGAAGCGTACCGTTCTTATGAAGTTTGGGGACGTTTTTTTATTCGCCCCGAGTGGCAGGTCTTTGCTTCAGTGGCTTACGCGGAAAATTTGTTGCTGAACGATGAAAAGATTGTCGACCACCTCAATGGAATAACCGATCTGACTTTGCTTTCTTTTTATCAGGTGACCAATACCATCAGCGATTCGGTTGATCATCGCTTTCGGCAACGCTTGCTATTGGGTGGAGGGCTTAAGTTGCCCACAGGTACTTACAAAATTCCTACTGATGGCGAGATCGATTATCAAATGCAGCCAGGTACCGGTAGTCTCGATTTTCTCCTTTCTTCCAACTACCTGGCGCAATGGAGGCGTTTTGGCTTCAATGGCCTGATTACCTACCGTTTCAACACAAAAAATGATTTGGGCTTCACCTTTGCCAATCGTTTTAACCTGAATGCCGATGTATTTTATCAACTTCGCTTTAGCGGATGGACATTGCAACCGCAAACCGGATTGTATTTCGAGCATGCAGAACGGGACGTACTACAAGGAAAATTGGTGGAAGGCACCGGCGGACGGGTATTGTTTTCTGCTATGGGTGGAATCATTTACCGCGGCAGGTTTTCGCTGGGTATACACTACCAATCTCCTTTGACAGAAGAACTGCACGACATTCAACTGCCCAATCGAGAGCGTTGGATTGCTGGTTTGACTTACTATATTCCTGGTAAATAGGAAACTAAAAGACACAACTTTTTAAATGATTAAACGTCTTTTAAAAATGGTGATTGATAGAGGTCGATGGAATTGTGTGTTGATGTGTGCGTTGATTGTAGGCAGCATTCTGTCGGGATGTGCGAAGGACGACCCTACCATTGAGGTTCCAATTTTGGAAAGCTCCGGACCGCAACCCTATTTCTTGGAGGTACCCGATCACTTTCCTGAACCTCTGATACCGAATGATAAACCCATGACGGTACAAGGGGTCGAGTTGGGTAGAAAGCTATTTTACGACCCCATTCTTTCAGGGGATTTTACACAGAGTTGTGCCAGTTGCCACAACCAAAAATTTGCTTTTACCGACAATGGATTACGCTTCAGTTTAGGCATCGATGGCATCGAAGGAGATCGCAACTCAATGGCCATTATCAACCTGGCCTGGGGTGCGAGTTTTCTATGGGATGGCCGTTCGCCCACCTTGGAAAGTCAGGCGTTGGAACCGGTGCCCAATCCTATTGAAATGCATTTGGCATGGAGCGAAGCGGTGGAACGGCTAAAAAATGATGCTGATTATCCTGATTTGTTTGACGGTGCATTTCCCGACCAACCCATCACTTCCGATTTAGCGGCCAACGCAATGGCTCAGTTCATGCGCTCTATCGTTTCGGGCAATTCGCGTTACGATGCTTATGTAAAGCGTGAAGGGTGGGCCCGGTTTACGCCAGATGAAATTTTGGGAGAACAGATTTACAACAGTGAGGTAGGGGATTGTTTCCATTGCCACGGTACCATTCTGCTCACCGACAACGAGTTTCACAACAACGGACTCGACTCTAATGTGACTGGCAAAGGGGTAGGTGGTGTAACGGGCGAACCCAATCAAATGGGTTTGTTTAAGACGCCGACCCTCCGCAATGTGGCTTTGACCGCTCCCTACATGCATGATGGCCGCTTCAACACTTTAGAGGAAGTAGTAGAGCACTACAGCAGTGGCGTGAAATTTTCGCCTACCGTAGACCCGTTGATGAAACAAGTAGCACAGGGTGGTCTTCAACTCAGCGATGACCAGAAACGTCAATTGGTGGCCTTTTTAAAGACCTTTACCGACGAAGACTTTTTGAACAATCCGACTTATGCGGATCCCCAATTAGATTAGTCTACGCACATTGCGAGGCATTGAAAAGGGGGCACATCAATTGAATGTTTGCCCCTTTTATGGTGACTTGTGCAGGAACCGGGAACCACTAAAGCTTCTACGCGAAAAATTTTAGCAGTTCAGAAATACAACCTTTCAATTTTTGCTTACGTCTTACCAGTAGAATGATTGGAAAGCGCGGTAGGAATTGTTTGAGTTTTGTGCTGGTAGTAGGCGGGATTTTGATGGGATGTGCGAAAAGCGACCCCTTCATAGAAGTGCCTATTTCAGAAAGCTCGGGACCACAACCTTACTTTTTGAAGGTACCCGATCATTTTCCCGAACCCTTGATTCCCGATGATAAACCGATGACGGTACAAGGCGTGGAATTGGGTAGAAAGTTATTTTATGATCCGATTCTTTCGGGCGATTTTACGCAAAGTTGTGCCAGTTGCCACAACCAGAAGTTTGCTTTTACCGACAATGAATTACGTGTCAGTGTTGGAATTGATGGTATCGAAGGCGATCGTAATTCCATGGCCATCATCAACCTGGCTTGGGGGGCTCGGTTTCTTTGGGACGGCCGTTCGGCTACGTTGGAAGAGCAGGCTCTGGAACCCGTTCCCAATCCAATTGAAATGCATTTGGAGTGGACCGAAGCGGTGGAAAGGCTTAAAAATGATGCCGATTATCCCGATTTGTTTGACGGAGCGTTTCCCGGACAGTCGATCACTCGTACATTGGCAGCCAACGCCATGGCGCAATTCATGCGCTCCATCGTGTCGGGTAATTCACGATACGATGCTTACGTGAAACGGGAAGGCTGGGCACGGTTTACTCCGGATGAAATTTTGGGGGAACAAATTTTTAACAGCGAGGTGGGCGATTGTTTCCATTGCCACGGTAGTATCTTGCTCACCGACAACGAGTTTCACAACAATGGGCTCGATTCCAATGTAACGAATACGGGCGTTGGAGAATTTTTTAGCACGCCAAGTCAATACGGTTGGTTTAAAACACCCACCTTGCGCAATGTGGAACTAACGGCACCTTACATGCACGATGGCCGTTTTAAAACACTGGAAGAAGTGGTAGAGCACTACAGTACCGGTGTGAAATGGTCTGACACTATCGATCCGTTGATGAAACAAGCGACCCAAGGTGGTTTGCAACTCGAAGAGGACCAAAAACGGCAACTGGTGGCTTTCCTAAAGACCTTGACCGACGAAGACTTTATCAACAATCCGGCTTACTCCGATCCGAATTCAAAATAGTTTTCGAGCATTTAATGCATTAAAAAGGGGCTGACTTCAACTGAAGTGCAACCCCTTTTTACTTTCTAACGCGTAACTCTTTTAGCTTTTCTCGGGGGCCTTTCCGGCCATCTCCATACCAAGGTGGTGAAAGGTGAACGCCCACATGTCAGCCAGCTCGGCAATGGTCATGGAAACTGGTTTCCCTGCTCCGTGACCACCGGATTTTTCAATACGGATAAGGGTTGGCTCGTTTCCTTTTTGAGCTTCCTGCAAGGTGGCGATAAACTTAAAGCTGTGGGCCGGCACAACCCGGTCGTCGTGATCGCCGGTGATGACCAAGGTGGCGGGATATTCTTTGGCTTCCAGGTTGTGCAAGGGAGAATACCCCATGAGGTAGTTGAATTGCTCCTGGCTTTCTTCACTGGTGCCGTAATCACCGGCCCAGGCCCAACCAATGGTAAATTTGTGGTAGCGGAGCATGTCTAAAACTCCTACTTGTGGCAATGCCACCTGAAACAGGTCTGGGCGTTGGGTCATCACCGCTCCTACGAGCAATCCACCGTTGGAACGTCCGTGCACCGCCAGTTTTTCTGAGGAGGTATACTTTTCCTGAATGAGGTATTCGGCAGCGGCAATGCAATCGTCAAACACGTTTTGCTTGTTCATCTTAGTGCCTACCATGTGCCAATCTTCACCGTATTCGCCACCGCCACGCAGGTTGGCCACCGCATATACGCCACCGTTTTCTAAGAACACAACCTGGCGCGGGCTAAAGGACGGCTTGATGCTAATATTAAAACCCCCATATCCATAAAGGAACGTTGGATTTTTGCCATCCATTTGTAAGCCTTTTTTGTGGGTGATGGTCATCGGTATTTTGGTGCCGTCCTTCGAAGTGTAAAATACTTGCTTGGTCTCGTAGGCATCCGACTGAAAATCAAGCTCCGGCTGGCGGAAAACGGTCGATTGATAGTCTTCCAGGTTGAGCTGATAGATGGTGGTAGGTGTAATATAGTTGGTAAACGAAAAGAAGGCGGTGCTTTCGTCTTTTTCGGAGCTAAACCCACCTACAATTCCGGGTCCGGGCAATTCAATCTGCCCCAGGTGATTGCCTTCCAAATCGAACCGGTGCAATTCGCTCTGTACATCTACCAGGTAGCGAACCACCATTTCACCATTCGCAAGGGATACCGATTCCAGTTTGTTTTCGGTTTGTGGTACCAGTTCCTGCCAGTTTTCTTTGGCTGGATGTTGAGGATCGATGAGGATCACCCGATTTTTGGGTGCGCTTTCGTTAGTCATTACCAGCAACTTTCCGTCCAGATGGTCGATCACCGAATACTCGTGGTCGTAGGTCTCGTCCAGCACTACAAAATCGCTGTTCTCCTTGCTTAAATCTTTGACATAAAAAGTGTTGCCACTGGTAGAGATGGAGCTAAAGAGGGTAAGAAAGCGCTCATCCTCGGTGGTGCGTGCGTAGAAATTGCGTTGTGCATTTTCCGGATCGTTGTACACCAATTCATCGTCGGCCTGTTCGGTACCGAGTTGGTGGTAGTACAGTTGGTGGAATTCGTTTTTACCGGAATATTCATCTCCGGTTTCGGGTTCCGGATACCGGCTATAATAAAAGCCATCGCCTTTCCAGGAAATGCCCGAAAATTTTACCCAGCGGATAACATCGGGCAGGTCTTCGCCCGTTTCAATGTTGCGAACATGGATTTCTTGCCAATCGGAACCAGCAGACGATTGGCTGTAGGCCATGTATTTAGAATCGCCTGAGATACCGGTGCCGCCCATGCTGGTGGTACCATCTTCTGAAAATGTATTGGGGTCGATCAATACCCGAGCTTCGCTGTCGAGGTTTTCTTGCAAGTAGAGTACGCTGTGGTTTTGAATGCCGTCGTTTTTGTAGAAAAAGTAGTAGTTGCCGCGTTTGTTGGGCGCACTATATTTTTCATAATTCCACAATTCGGTGAGTCGTTCACGGATAGGTTCACGCTGCGAAATATTTTCCAGGTAGGCATAGGTCACTTCGTTTTGAGCATCGCCCCAGGCCATGGTTTCTTCTGAGCGATCATCTTCCAGCCAGCGGAAGGGATCAGCTACTTCGGTACCAAAATACGTGTCGGCTACCGAAGAGTCTTGGCGAGTTTCGGGATACTGCATTGGAGTGGGGGCTTCAGCTTCTTTCGCAGGAGGGTTGGTCTGGCAGGCGAGCAGGAAACCTGGCGCCAGGAGCAAGAGGGATTTTTTCATGTTGAGTGGCATCGAATTTCAACTGGAAAGTAGCAAAAAAGCGGTAAAATCCTTGACCAAACCGGGCAATTCAGTAAAAGTCGGGCAAGGGTGCTTTCATTTTCCTAAATTAAGCTTGGTTTTTCAGGTTTTTATACCCTATAAATTAACCTGCAAGCCCTATTTTTACGCCTTTTGACTACATCATGACCCACGAAACGTCCACCTTACAGCCTACTGCCTGTACCACTGTCACCTTTTACTATTCGATAAATCGGAGCATGGCCGCCAAAGAGCTGGAGGAGAAAAGTTATGTTCAATCCCGGCGGGAGTTCGATTCGGAAGGCCGCGTGATCAGTCAAATTACGTACCGCCAAGACGGAAAAGAGGTGGAGCGGGAAACCTTCACGTTTGATGAAACTGGGTTTCTAATAGAAGAAACAAAACGCACGCAAGACGAAGATTTTACCGAGCGTATCAAACACGAAAAAGGGGGCAACGATCAAAAAGCTTTCTCTTATCGCTATTACGCCGATGGTTCTTTTGACACCACCACTTATACCTACGACGACCAAGACCGATTGGTAGAATTGCGCACCGCTGACAGCGATGATGAGGAAGAGGTGAAGGAAGTCTATGAATATCCTGAAGCAGGGTTACAGCTCTCTGAACGCTATGATTGGGAAGAGCTCTCTGGCAAACGCAGCATTCGAACCGGAGAACACGGCATGGTAGAAAGAAAAGTAACGGATGCAGAAGGAGATGTAATGGAGTTGCTTCAGTTGGAATACAATGATGCGGGTAAATTGGTGGCCTCTACCTTGGAAGAAGATGGTGAACGCTACGAAATAAAATACGAGTTGGACGACCAGGGACGACCGGTGAAAGAGCTGCACAATAGCAATGACAATAATTTTCAGCAAACAATTACCAACCAATTCGATGACAATGGGCATCTTATTCATCAGCAACAGCTTGTGAACGAAAACGGAAAGGAAATCCGTTTCGCAAGGCGTTACGATTACGAATGGCCTGAAGAAGGCAGTCAGAACTCAGGTGCTTGAAATAAGGATTAAAAAAATCCTGGAAACATGAACCTTTTTCGGTCCGCATTCGTAAAAAGAGCAATTGCCTTTGGGCAATTCGTCCAACCTACTACTGCGAGTTCTCGCGATCGGAAAAAACCGGGGTTCACCAAACGGCCCCAAACCTATTTCTTGTTTTCCAAATCAAAGCCCATGAGAGCTCTCGTCACACTCATGCTCTGCCTGTGTATAGCCCGTTTCGCCCAGGCACAATGCGAATTACTTGATGGAAACGGTAACATGGAAGCCAACCCGGTATGGGTAAGCTGTTCCGGTGGAGCCTACACCCTCTTTTTACAGTCCAACACTACATTTGGACCTTATTCCATTGACTGGGGTGACGGTTCGCCCCCTACCACAGGAGCCAGCCTCGTGCCGCCCACCTTTGTGTCGCACAATTATGCTGCGGCCATTGCTAATTATACCGTTACGTTCACAGAATTAGGAACGGGCTGTGTGGTAACCGGTATGGTCGTGATGGAGGAACCGGTCAATGCCTCCATCCAAATTCCGATTGGCGGTGTCACTCAAATATGTGCGCCCGGCGATATTCTGTTCACCAATTCCAGTACAGATGTTTCCTCCAATACTGTTTTTACCTGGGATTTTGGGGATGGAACCCCGCCATTGATTTTTGGTGACACTAACCTGGGACAAACCATATCGCACACCTATCAGCGCAACACGGTAAATTGTGTGACGGCAGTGACACTAACCGCTGAGAATTTCTGCAGCTTCGGAAATCCGACGATCGCTACTTTTAATCCGGTTCAGATTTACGATTTGGACGATGCGGCCATTACGGCTTCTGCCAACTTACTTTGCTATCCGGATACGGTGGTGCATTTTGACAACACCACGGCACGCAACTGTGTACCGGAAGGGAATGTGGCACAACGCTATGAATATTGGAATTTCGGCGATTATTGGGGCCTTGGATACGACTCCATCATCAATTGGCAACCTTTTGCTCCGCCCAATCGCCCGGGCTACGACATTGCTTTTCCTGGCATCGGTACCTACACCATCATGATGATTGACAGTAATCAATGTGGTCGTGATACTGCTTTCTCAACGATTCAAATTGTCGACCAGCCTACCGCTGCTTTTACCGCTAATCGCGACACCATCTGTGCCGGCGAACAAATCACCTTCACCAACAACTCTTTTGGTGGTGCCAATGCTTTCCAGTGGAACTTTGGCAACAACAACAACTTTCAAAATACAGGTGGCGGCCCAAGAACCCGCACTTTTAACAATCCGGGCATTTTTACCATCACTTTGGTGGCCAACATCAACGGGGGAACCGCCACTTGTACCGATACTGCCCGAATGGATGTGGTGGTATTGGCGAGTCCCAATGCGAATTTTACCTTGAGCAACAACAACGGATGCGACACGATGGACGTGACGTTTACCGATGGAACTACCGGTGGGGCCGTGAGTTGGCTATGGGATTTTGACAACGGCAATACCGACACCACTCAAACTCCGCCCACCCAAACTTACACGGTGGGCACCTACAATGTTTCGCTCACGGTCTCCAGTGCCAACGGATGTACCAATACCGAAACGGAGGTCGTACGGGTGTTCCAGTCTCCGGTTCCGGCTTTTACTCCGACCAATGTTTGTGAAGATGTTTTGAGCACCTTTTTAGATGGTTCCACTTCTCAAGCGGGAGATCCGATTCTGACCTGGGCCTGGAACTTTGGCGATGGCAATACCAGCAGTGCCCAAAATCCGACTCAGACGTATGCAGATTCGGGAACCTTTAACGTGGTATTGCAAGTCAACACCGCCAATTGCTTTGGCGTGGATACGGTGCCGGTAGCCGTTGAACCCAAGCCTACGGCAGGATTTACAAAAGATACCCTTTCGGGATGTTCGCCTCTGGTGGTGAACTTTACCAATACCTCTGTGGGAGCTGCCAACTACACCTGGGATTTTGGCGATGGCAATACCTCTACTGCGCAAGACCCGAGCCACACCTATACCAACAACTCTGGTCAGGACACGGTATTCACCATACGTTTGATCAGCGAAACGGCATTTGGATGTGCGGATACCACCGAACAAACGGTCACGATATTCTTCAATCCCAATGCGGCTTTTAGCGTTTCAAGTACATCGGGTTGTGGCCCTTTCACTACACAGTTTACCAACAACTCCAGTGGAGTGGCTTCGTTTGCCTGGGACTTTGGCGATACGACCGGAAGCAGCCTCGCCAACCCAAGCCATACGTACACCAACACTACCTTGTTCAATACCAACTACACCGCCAATTTGGTGGTAGTGGGTACCAATGGTTGTACCGATACGGCCAGCCAGAACATTCAGGTGTTTCCTACCCCGATTTTTGATTTTACTACCATTCCCGATTCCGGATGTAGTCCTTTGAACGTGAGTTTTATTTCAAGTACGGCTACCGTGGCGGTGGTATTCGATTGGGATTTCGGTGATGGCAATTCCGCCAATGGCGTGAATCCCAGCAACGTGTTTGTAAATAACACCACCAACAATCAAATCTTCAATGTGGAGTTGGTTACCACTTCTTCTTCTGGTTGTACGGATACCACCTACACCGATGTGAAGGTATTCCCCAACCCTGATGCTGTTTTCACAGCAGTTCCAGATACGGCTTGCCATCCGGCGGTGATTACTTTCAACAACACTTCTACCGGAGCCATTAGTTTCGATTGGGATTTTGATGATGGAGATACTTCCGATACCGGGGTTTCAGTTTTTACCCACACGTATTTCAATACCGGAATTGTACCGGTAGTGCGTAACGCACAGTTGGTGGTAGCTACCGCCGATGGTTGTAGGGATACAGCCAACCAAAACGTTACGGTTAATCCTCTGATTGATGCGGTATTTACGAGCGATACAGTGGGTTGTCATCCGTTTACGGTAGCTTTTACCGACAACTCGGTTGGTGTCGATAACTACTTCTGGGATTTTGGCGATGGCAACACCTCTACCATGGCGGCTCCAACCCACGTTTTTCAAAACTTAGGCCAGGCAGATTCCATATACACCGTCAAGTTGGTCACTACTTCGATCTACGGATGTGCTGACAGCCAGATGGTAGATATTAGGGTGCATCCTAAGCCGGTTGCTTCCTTCACGCCTTCGGATACGGTGGGTTGCCAACCGCTGTCCATCAATTTTGCCAACAGTTCTATTGGAGGCAATTTCTTTCGATGGGATTTTGGGGATGGAGACACTTCAAACCTGGGTGGAGCGGTAGTTCCTCACGTATACAACAATACTTCCAGTACGCCCAATAGCCTTATTGCCAGCTTGCTGGTGACCAACAATGACGGCTGTCGGGATACAGCCGATACCAACATTTTGGTGTATCCGGAAATTGTGGCGGCCTACAGTTCCGATTCGGTGGGCTGTCAACCGTATCCGCTCAGCTTCACCAACCTTTCTACCGGAGCCAGCGTCTACGCCTGGGATTTTGGCGATGGAGATACCACCAGTCAGGTTTCTCCGAACCACCTTTACCAGAACCCTGGAACCATAAATCAGACTTTTACTTCGCAATTGATCGCCACCTCCATTTACAATTGTAGCGATACGGCCACCCGACCTATCCTGGTATACCCCAAACCAGTAGCCGACTTTTCGGTACCCGATACCATTGGTTGCCAGCCCTTGCAATTGGCCTTTCAAAACAACTCCGTCATTGCCGATACCTATATCTGGGCCTGGGGAGACAACGATACTTCCAATGCTGGAACCCCTATCGTTAGCCATACCTATACCAACCTGGATACGGCTACCCGCATTAATCCGATGAACCTCATCGTGCTCACCAACAACGGGTGTAGCGATACGGCCAGCCAGGATATTTACGTCTATCCACAAATTGTGGCGGCTTACGCTTCCGATTCGGTAGGCTGTTCACCTTATACCTTGCCGTTTACCAACCAGTCGATCGGGGCCAGTGTCTATGCCTGGAACTTCGGGGATAACAATTCCAGTACTCAGGTTTCACCTACGCATACTTACCAGAATTCCACTACCGGAAATGTGGTGTACTCGGCCAGCATGGTGGCTACCTCGCAGTTTGGTTGTGCAGACACTACCTTCAAGCCTATTTTGATCTATCCCAAGCCTGTAGCTGCCTTTGTACCCAGTGATACCATTGGTTGTCAGCCCTTGGAAGTGATGTTTACGAACAACTCCGTGATTGCCGACAGTTACATCTGGGACTTTGGCGATGGCGACTCGTCCACTTTGGGCACGCCCACGGTGAGCCACACCTATACCAACCTTGGGGTGAATACCACCATCAACCCCATGTTGTTGATTGTATCGACCAACAACGGTTGCTCGGATACGCTCAATCAGGATATTTACGTCTACCCTCAGGTAATCGCCGATTTCAGTTCGGATACGGTGGGCTGTAGTCCATATGCACTGCCCTTTACCAACAACAGCACCGGAGCGGCTACCTATGCCTGGGATTTTGGCGATTTGAGCGCGGTTTCCAGCGCGGTGGACCCGAGCCATGTGTTTGCCAATCCTACTTTGGCGGACACGCTTTACACGGTGACTTTAATCGCTACCTCAGCAGACAATTGCCCCGATACCGCTACTCAGGTGATTCGGGTACATCCTAAACCAATTGCAGACTTCAACTTAAATCCTACTTCTATTTGTGAGGGCACCCCCACAACCTTCACCAACAATTCGGTGCTGAACCAAACCAACTTTTGGGACATCGGCAACAACGGCTTGCTGGATACCATTGCGACTTTGAGTTTCGACTCGGTATTTTTCAATTCGGGGACACTGCCCCAAACCGAACTCATTACGCTGATTGTTCAATCGGCCGATGGTTGTTTGGATACTACCCAGCAATCGCTGCAAGTTTTCCCAAGAATTGAGGCTGACTTTTCTGTGGCGGATTCCGCTTGTAGCCCTGTGGATGGCAACATTGTAAACACTTCTATTGGTAGCGCGGCCTACATCTGGTCTTTTGGAGACGGATCGGCCAATTCGAACCTGCAACAGCCTACGCACACCTTTAGCAATCCGTCCATCAACGACACGACTTACACGATGCGCTTGATTGTGCAATCGATCTACGGTTGTGCGGATACGGCTTTTCAAAACGTAACGGTATTCTCTCAACCAACGGCTTCTTTCACCGCCACTCCTGCCAATCAGGTGTTTCCATTAGCAACGGTGAACGTGAACAACACTTCGAGTCCTGGAAACTGGAGTTACAATTGGGATTGGGGCGATACAACGGTGACTACGTTAGAAAACCCTGGACCGCATACCTACAACACCTGGGGCAACTTCAATATTTCACTCATTGTATCGAGCAATTTTTGCTCAGATACGGCCATCAATCAAATTGTAATTGAGCCGCCTTTGCCCATTGCTGATTTCACGGGTCAGGGTACTGGCTGTAAGCCATTAACGGTTACTTTCTCTAATATTTCTCAATATGGAGTAACCTATGAGTGGGATTTTGGTGATGGTGGTAAATCTACCCTGGAAAATCCACCGCCTTATACCTATTTCAATGCGGGTACCTATACGGTAAGCTTACGGGTAGTGGGCCCGGGCGGAGATGTGGACATCGAGGTGAAGCAAAACATTGTGGTGGTAAACGAAACACCGATTGCGTTTTTCGACCTTAATCCCAAAACTGTGGTGGTGCCTACTCAGGCGGTACAGTTTTTCAACTTTAGCAACTTCGCCGATTCTTATGTTTGGGATTTTGGCGATGGTAACTTTTCTACTGAACCCTTTCCGTCCCACAACTACACGGAGGAAGGTGCTTATACCGTCACCTTGTTTGTAGCCAACAACTTTGGCTGTCGTGATACTTTTGTGCTTCCCACCGAAGTGATTGCGGAAAGCAGGGGAGAGGTGCAATTTCCCAATGCCTTTACGCCCAATTCTGCCGGTCCAACCGGAGGAATATACGACCCAAATTCCATCAACAACGAGGTGTTTTTCCCGGTGTCGGATGGTGTTCTGGGCTATCACCTGATGATTTTCAACCGATGGGGAGAGTTACTTTTTGAGTCTAAAGACGTGAACATTGGTTGGGATGGCTATTACCGTGGCCAATTGTGTCAACAGGATGTGTATGTTTGGAAAGTCGTAGCCCAACTGTCCAATGGAAATGAACTGGTAAAAGTGGGCGATGTGACCCTTTTGCGTTAGCGTAGACTTAAAAAGCCACATGAAACTTCCTCTCCGCCTCCCTTTTCTCTTGCTCTTAACCCTTGGCTTTTTCTCCCAAGCAGGGCAGGCACAACATCAAATGGACCGCGCCCAGCGCGCGGATTTCAATGAGGCGGAAGACTTATTTGCCTATGCAGATTTCGTGGCAGCGTTGGCCATTTATGAGGAGTTACACAAAAAGGTACCCAACCACGCAAAACTCAACCAGCGCATTGGTGCTTGCCTCTTTCAATTAAAAAAGGATTATAAAGTGGCCATGCCTTACCTGCAGTTGGCCTCCGATTCCGGAGAATACGAAGCATGGTATTATTTGGCCCGTTGCCATCATCAAAATCAACAGTTTGACAGTGCCCTTAAATACTTTCGCAAGTATGGCAGTGTGCGCGATGAGAAAAACGTGAGCAATGCCGATGTGGGTCGCTACATCGAGCAAACCCGCTTTGCCCGTCAAAAGACGGCTGATCCTGCCGAAGCCCAAGTGAAAAACATGGGCAAGGCCATCAACACGCCGTTTCCCGAATATGGTCCTATGATGCCGGCAGAGGGTAACGTTTTGTATTTTACTTCCCGCCGGGAAGGCAGTACGGGCGGACAAAAAGACCCCTACGGCCAATACTTTGAAGATGTATACATCAGTCAACAAACTACTGATGGTCAGTGGGGCGCTCCACAAAGCCTGGAGGGTAACATCAACACGGCAGTACACGATGCCGGAGCAGGCATTGCACCCGATGGTCGCTCCATGGTGCTGTTTCGCACGAGTGAAGATTTGCTTTCCGGAGACCTTTATTGGACGGAGTTTCAGGCTAATTCTTGGGGAGTACCCTTGAAGTTGGGCGAAGAGATCAACTCTAAAGACTACATTGAGTCTTCGGCCAGTTTCTCACCTGATGGCAGTGTCTTGTATTTTTCCAGCGATCGCCCCGGTGGCTATGGTGGCAAAGATATTTACCGCGTGGTGCGCTTTGGCAACGGCTTGTGGAGCCAACCGAGCATTTTGGGGCCTACCGTCAACACGCCTTACGATGAAGATGCACCCTTCATTCACCCGGATGGAAAGACGTTGTTTTTTAGCTCCAAGGGGCACAACAACATGGGCGGCTACGATATTTTTCGCACCCGTCTCGATCAGGAAGGCCATTGGAAGGTTACTGAAAAACTTGGAGCTCAGGTGAAATCGGTGATCAACGAAATTTAATTTGTGTTGACGTTGGACGGTAAAAATGGGTATTTCTCTTCTGATCGTTCGGGTGGTTTCGGAGCTACGGACCTCTACCGGGTGCGGTTGCCCGAAAACCAGATTGATGTTACCGTAGTGAAAGGAATAGTGAAAGATGCGGCTACCAATGCACCGGTAACAGCTTACATTTCGGTGGAGTATCAGGACGATGATTACATGCTGCAAGGCACTTATGCTTCCAACAGTAACAACGGTAAGTTTCTGCTAGTCTTAGACCCGGGAGCCGGTTATCGGGTGCTCATTGAAGCGGACGGATACCAATCGCAGGAGCTGGAATTGTTTTACCCGAAAAACGGGTTTCAAGAGGTGATTCGAGACTTTAAATTGACGAAGAACCCGTGATCAAAGCAATGAGGTGGTTAATTGTTGGATGTTGCTGCTTGTTGGCCTTCCATCTCTCGGGGCAAGATCCGCAGTTCTCTCAGTTTTATGCTGCTCCGCTCTACCTCAATCCTGCTTTTGTTGGCAATACCACCGAAGGCAGGATGGTGCTCAATTACCGAAACCAATGGCCGGCTATTCCAGGCACATTTGTTTCCTATGCGGCTTCTTACGACTACAATCTCGATGACTTAAACAGTGGTTTGGGCCTTGGCATTCAGCACGACCAGGCGGGCACGGCTGGTTTGCGCTATACCAATGCCGCTGCCATGTATGCCTATCGCCTGCGCATCAACCGCAAGCAAGCCATGCGATTTGGCATGAACCTGGGCTATACCATTCGCGACCTCAATTTTTCAGAATTGCTTTTTGGTGATCAATTGATTAGTGGGGCGCCTACCACTTCTTCTACCGCTGCTTCCAACTATCGCGGCCAAGTAGTGACCTATGCTGATATTGGAGCGGGGGTGCTGTATTACACCCGTAGAGCGTGGTTTGGTTTTGCCGGGCATCACCTCAACCAACCCAACCAAAGTTTGCTATCCGGCGAAAGCCGCTTGCCGTTGAAATATTCGCTGCATGCCGGGTGGAATTTTACCCTCAAAAAGGACCGTCGTAGAAACCCGATTTCTTCCCTCATCGTTTCGGGCAACTACAAAGCGCAGTTGCGCTGGGATCAGTTGGACATTGGGGCTTATTTCAACTATGGCCTATTCGTTACCGGATTGTGGTACCGAGGCATTCCTGTAAAACGACTGGAACCGGAAATTCAAAACAACGATGCGATTGTTGTCTTGGCCGGTTTCAAGTGGAATGATTTCCGTTTCGGATACAGCTACGATCTGACCATTTCCCGATTGGTGACCAACTCGGGTGGAGCGCATGAAATTTCCTTGATTTATGAGCATGCCTCCCCATCCAAAAAACGGAAAAAAGCGAGAAGCCGCTTTTTGGTGCCCTGTGCCAAGTTCTAACGCAACAGGGTAAAGCTCCCGGTAAATTCGTTACCGTTGACTTCGATAATGTAGAAGTAAACCCCTGGCGGGGTTTCCTTTCCGGCAAAGGTGCGTCCGTTCCAGCTGGGATCAGCTCCATCGGTTTCGAATAGCAACTGCCCCCACCGGTTGAAAATCTTGAATTTGGTACAACTCGATAGACCGAGTTTGAGGTCTACCTCCCACCAGTCGTTCAGGCCGTCTCCATTGGGAGAAAATACATTGGGTACCTCAAAGTCGAAATAATCGTCAAACGTCAGTAAATTCTCGCTGGCACTGGTATCTGCGGTGCAGCCGTCAACCGTGGTTACCGATAGAGTGGTTTGCAATAGGGAGGCAAAAGGGAAAAATATGTCTTGCGGGTCCATCTCGGTACTGGTAGTACCATTACTGAACGTCCATAGATAGCTATCCGCATTTTGACTTTCGTCCGTGAAATCCACCAACACGCCGTCACAAGAAGGATCGGGAACATAACGGAATTGCGCCACTGGCGAAGGGAAAAGCTGCAAATTAACGGTGGCGGTCTCCACACATCCGTTAGCCGCAGTTACCGTAACCGTGTAAAGTGTAGGTCCATTCGGAAAGGCCAATGGTGTTGCTATAGTGCTGTCGTTCAAACTGGCTCCCGGAGACCAGGAGTAGGTGTACGGGGCCGCTCCAAAACTGGGATTGACCACTAAGGCCACACTGTCACCACTGCATAGACCAGTATCGTTTTGAGAACTCAATTCGAACACTGCAGCGAATACCGAATCGGAACTGGAACATTGATTGGTATCGGTTACAATGACTGAAAATACCGAATTGACACTTACGGTGGCCGTTGGATTGGCAATGGTTGAGTTGCTTACCTGACTTGCGGGTGTCCAGGAATAAGTAGCTCCCGAAGGACCGGTGGGCGAACCCCCCAAGGTAGCCGGCAAGTTATTACAGGCAAATACCGTATCACCAGCATCTGCCACTGGCAAGGCATTTACTACCAATTGAATCGTATCGTTGTTTTCGCAGCCGTTAGTGTCGATTCCTACCACCAGGTAAGAGGTATTGGTCGACGGACTTGCCATAGGATTGGCAATGCTGACCGACGAAAGCCCTTGTGCAGGCGACCATGTAAAATTGCTGGCCCCGGTGGCTTGGAGTTGAAGTGTATCGCCTTCGCAAAAGGAAGTATCGGTACCCGCATCGACTGTCGGTAGTGGATTAACCGCTAATTCAACCGTATCTGAGCCGAAGCAGGAATTGCTGGGCGCAAAGAACTCAATGTCATCTATTCCAAAATCGTTTCCGATCGGATCGGTATTGAGGGTGCGAATGCACAGTTGGGCATTGGTGGCCGTTCCCGAATTCCAGGTGCAAGAGAGCAATACCCACTGATCGGGCAATTCGGGCAACACCAAAGAGGCACAAATCGAGCTGCCATTGATCAGCAATTGAACTTCGGGATCGGCCGAATTGAGTGTTGGGTCTACCACGTTGTTAACCCAGGTAGAGAACACATAATCCGTGTTGGGGGTTACCGCTACGTTTTGGCACCAGGCCTGATCGGCCGTGTTGGTAGAACCGTCAACCACCATAAATTGCCCGCTTCCAGTAGTGTGGTCCACTCCTGAAAAAGTAGGCTCAATCAAATTGGCATCGGTTGTTACTGCATAATCCGACGACTGCACTTGATTGCCGGCAACGTAGAGGTTGTAATTGGTGGTGAATCCGGTATTCCCTTGTTCGAAATCACCATTGACCACCAAATTGATTGGTGTACCACCCGAAACGATATAAGTAGTGGTAGTGCTGGGAGCGGCAATAGGATTGGCAATTGTATCAAAGTTGAGGCCAGCCGCCGGAGTCCATTGGTAAACCGTACCGCCAACCGCCTGAAACGGATAACTGTCACCGGCACAAATCGCGGTGTCAGGGCCGGCCGAGATGGTGGGTAAACTTTGGATAATTAGTTCCACCGAATCCTGGTTGGCGCACAGACCACTTCCCGGGCCGCCGGTAAGTTGAAAGCCGGTTACTACATAAGTAGTGGTTTGATTGGGCGCAGCTAAAGGATTGGTTAAGGTGGAATCGTTGAGCGATGTTCCGGGCGACCAAATGTAACTCACCCCACCACTGGCGGAAAGCTGAGCCGTATCTCCCAAACAAATCGTTTGGTTCAATCCGGCATCAATCACCGGTAAGGGTAAACTGCTCAAGGTAACCGAATCGACGGCACTGCAACCGTTGGTATCGGTAATGGCTACCACATATACATTCGTATCTATAGGAAAGGCAAAAGGATTGCTCACCGTGTCATTGCTCAGGGTGGTATCTGCATTCCAGGCGTAAGTGATGCCGCCACTGGCCTGCAGTTGCACTGTGTCGCCCAGGCAAATGGTCGTGTCGTTTCCGGCGTCTGCATTGGGCAGGGCGTTAACCGTTACCGAAATGGTATCAACACCCGTACAGGTATCACTGGAAGTAAACACGATGTAATCGGTTGGAGCGCTTGGGAAAACCAACGGATTGCCCACCGTATTGTTGACCATGGTGGCAACTGGTTGCCAATTGAAGGTAGCCCCCGGAGGAGCAGTAGGGTTGCCCCCAATGCTCAAAGTATCACCGCTGCAAAGTGCCGTATCTGGCCCTGCATTGGTAGGTACGATCGGGTTCACGAAAATGGTTAGCGTATCCACATTGGGGCAGCCGTTCACCGGATCGCCAGCCAGTAGGTACACCACGGTATCAATGGGACCTGCGGATGGGTTGGCAATGGTATCGTTGCTGAGGCCCGTGTTGGGCGACCAGTTGTAAGTGGTGCTTCCAGTGGCGTTGATTTGAGCCGTATCCCCCGGACAAAGCCAAAGGTCGATCCCTGCATTCACTGTTGGATAATTGACTACAACGGTGACCGAATCCTCGTCAGTGCAACCAAAACCGTTGGTAACTGTGAGTTGAAGCACTTGAGTTGAATCCGGAAAAACTTGTGGGTTGGCAATGGTACTGTCGGACAAAAAGGTGCCCGGCGACCATGCATAAGTTCCGCCCCCCGAGGCTAAAATTTGAGCGGTATCTCCCGGGCAAAGGTTGATGTTGGGCCCGGCATTAGCATTAGGGGAAGGATTGACAACGATCGACACGGTATCCCTGCCCGGGCAGCCATTGCTGTCGGTTACTTGAAGGATGTAGTTGGCAGAGTTGCCCGGCGAAGCCTCTGGGTTGGATACAGTATCCGAATTCAATCCAGTGGCAGCTGACCACAAAAAGCTAGCGCCTAAGGGGCCGGTTGGATTGCCTCCCAAGGTGACGGTTTCCCCGTTGCAAATGGTGGTATCCACTCCGGCATCTGCCAAAACAGACGAAATAACCGAGACAGTGACCGAATCGCTAATCGTACACCCGTTGGTTTGACTGATGGTTACCACGTATGTGGTGGTAGTATCTGGAAAGGCTTGTACGGTAGATCCAGTGGTACTGCTCAGGGTAGCTGCCGGCGACCATTGGTAGCTCGATCCTCCGGTGGCTACCAACGTCAACGTATCACCATCACACGCCAAGGTATCCGGGGTAAGGGTAATCGAGTTGAGGCCCAACAGGGATACCGTAACTGAATCTTGAAGCGAACACCCCATGCCATCGCTTACGGTTACTACATAAGTAGTGGTAGTGCTTGGTGTGGCCAGTGGATTGAAAACATTCGGATTGTTGAGCGAGGAACTGGGGCTCCAACTTGCTTGATAGCCGGGAAAAGCAGTAGGTGAACCACCGAGTTGGACAGTATCTCCCGGACAAATGATTTGATCGGGGCCCGCATCGGCCAGGATGTTCTGAATAGTAATGTTAGCGCTCACAGGAGGCGAATTACATCCTAAACTACTGGTAGTGGTAACCGTTAAGGTTCCAGCAGTGCTGGTCCCCCAATTCACGGTGATCTGATTGGTGCCGTTGCCGGAAACGATCGAACCGCCGGTGATGGTCCAGTTGTAGGTAGCTCCTCCAATGCTGTCGACGGAATACACTACGCCACTGTCTCCCGGACAAACCACTTGCAACCCATTGATGACCGTTGGACCCGGAAATGGATTGACTACCACCTCGAAGGTAAAAGGACTCACCTTAGGCAAGCAGCCGTTGTCGCGTACTTCTACGTTGAAAAAGTAGGGCGCTACACGGCCTTGACCACAACCTGTGTTCCAACAGAACTGAGTAGACAAGAGGCTGTCGGCATTTTGAGGTGAGGGTAAAAAAGCCGGAGGGTTGGTAAGGGTGGCATCCAGTGGTTCCCCATTGGCCACGAGAAAAAGGCTATCCCCATTGGGGTCGAAAAAAGTCATTGGAATACAGAGCGTATCTCCTTCCTCCAAGGTAAAAGAAGTGACGCCACTGCCACCAGCAGTGGAAAGATTGGGCCGCGGATTCACCGGACAGTTCGATACAATGATCTGCATGTCTCTTCGCGTAATGCCTATGGGTGTGGTAAGGTTGGGTGGGCGAAACTCCCGAATTTCAATGGCGGTAACAAATGTGCCCAAAGTAGTGGGTCGATATTGAGTAAACCCGGAGTTCTGGTTGATGAACTGAAAACCGCCAGGACCAAAAATGGTATTGGCATTGAAGCCAGTGGCCCAATTGATGGTGGGAGGTGGCCACCCCAGGTTGATCGGCAATGGTGGGCTTGGAGGAGGGTTCCCATTTTGTCCGTCTCCGCTATAACCCCAAAATGGATCAACGAAAGAGAAAACCAAAATATCACCATCCGGGTCCGTAGCGGTGTTCAACACCCCGGTAGTATCGTTGATACAAATTTCAGGTACCGGAACATCCGTAAATACAGGTGAGCTGTTCGCGAGGAGGGTAGGCCCAATAAAAGCTGTAAACGTTAGTCCTTGTTGTCCCGGCTGATTGAGGTTGATTGTTCCCGGGTTGCGGCAACACCTATCGTAAAACAGGTAATATCCCTGAAAGGTGAGCGGCAAATCGATGGTACCCAGATAAGTCGCCTCATAGATACAAGGTGGTACTCCTGGTTGGATACACCCTGCCGGTAAAGCAGGTACAATGGCATTGGAGTCCAGCAATGGAATAATAAGCGAAGTGGTTTGGTTCAGGGTAGCAGGTGGGTTCAGGCCCGGACCTTCATAAAACCCAATTTCCAGTTGAGGCTCAGGAAAATTGACTCCCCAAAAGGGAGACGTACAATCCAAGTAGGTTTTGAAGGTGATTTCGTAAGTCGCTGCATTGGTAACACTATTGAAACCAAGGTACCGGTAGGTAATACTGCCTCCTACGAGGTGGGTTGCTTGCAGGTTGCCGACCAGAAGCACCCCCACAAATGCCCCAATTAGCCTAAGAATCCACTTCCCCATGCCCTTAATTTACAACCACTTTTAAGGATTTACGGTCTTTTTCACCAATTACGGAAACAAAATAGATTCCTGATGGAAACTGATCGACCTGCAACATGGTGCGAAAAACTCCCGTAGTAAAGCTGGATTTTTCAAACATCAGCTCCCCCAAAGTATTAAATACGATGACCCGAATGCGTTCCGCCTGTTCCGATCGATAGGTGATGGTCAATTGGTCTTCTGCTGGATTAGGAAAGGCTTTTAGTGCACTAACCGCACGCCATTCCGGGCCCGAAGAAACCGGGCAATATTGTTTGTCACGATGGATAAAATCGGTCTGGGTCAGCGTGTCACTGCCCAAAGCGTTGGTGGCGATCAACCTCACCGTGTAGAACCCATCGGTGGTATAGGTATGTTGTGGGTTTTGTTGGGTGCTGGAAAATCCGTCACCGAAATCCCAATCCCACGAGGTAGGCAGTTTTGTAGAAAGGTCGGTAAAGTTGATGGCTCCGGTACAACTGGTGGTACTATCGGCTGAGAAAAACGCAATCGGCGGCTCGGGATTTAGCTGGCAGCTCCAATCGGCCACAAACCCCGCGGCACTGCCAAGCGCATCCGAATTGAGAAAAATAGTAGCCGCACCCGAATTGGCAGTAACGCTAAAACTGGAAGGGCTGTTGTTGTCATAGGTGCCTATCAAAGGTGCTGAAGTGCTGGGACCGTCGTGAATTCGAATGAAATCGGTGCCGCTGCCCATTGCAAAGCCACTGATATCGATGGTAACAGCTGAAGCTCCGGTCGGAGCAATGGTGATGGATCCAAAACTGCTGTTGAGGTAGTTGGAGATACCACCGTTGTCATACACCCGTCCGCTACAAGCGGTTTGAACCGGACCTGCGCCTTGTTGGGGCAAGCACAAAATGGTATCCACCGTGATGTAGTCGATAATAGTAGAATCATCCATTCCGTTCGGGTTGGTAACCGTAAGGGAAACGGTATAATCTCCCGGTGCACTGTAAGTATGCTGCGGGTTTTGCTGGTTGCTCGTACCACCGTCACCAAAGTTCCAGGCCCAGGCGGTGACTCCTCCGGTACTTTGATCGGTAAACTGCACGATCCGATCGCAAGTAAAGGTTTCGTTGGCACTAAAGGCGGCTACTGGCAATTGACTCACCGAACACAACCAACTGAGGCTAAACCCACCGCTGACCGTTCCACCGTTAGAAAACTGCTCGATAGTAATGGCGCTACCTGAGGAGGTTACGGTTCCACCGTTGGGCAAGGCAAAGCCATCGTATTGCCCAATCAGCGGACTGGAAGCGGATGGACCATCGTAGATACGCAGGTAGTCGCCCACTGCAAAAGCAAAGGCGGAAAAGGTGAGGGTGACAGAGGTAGCAGATGGAGGTTGAATGGTGATAAAAGAACTGGTGTTGTTCGAGTAATTTCCTCCCGGACCACCGTTGTCGTGCAGTTGACCCGCACAGCCACTTTGTAGGTTCCCCGTACCGTTGGCAGGCATGTTGATCGAATTGCAGGCATTGGGATCATAAAGAATATGGTTGGGCTTGGACAACGTGTCGCTACCGCTACCATTGGTGACAATTAATATCACGGAATAGGTTCCCGGGGTAGTGTAGGAATGTTGCGGGTTTTGCTGAGTGCTGGTAGCGCCATCACCAAAATTCCACTGCCAGGAAGTAGGGCTGTTTTGCGACTGGTCAGTAAACTGAATGGTTCCATTACAGGTAATGGTGGTGTCTTCCGTAAAATTCGCCACTGGTGGCGGCAAAGTTTGAAAGATGGTTACTGCATAATCTTCTACCTGACCGTTGATAGGGTTGGTGCAAGGGCTGGGATTGCTCCCCGCAAAATCGGACCAAACGCGCATGCGTAAAGCCTGGTTGAGGGTCACACCCGTAGACGGTACCGTGAAGGCCGCGCTGTGAGCCATGTTCCCATCCGAACTAAGAATCAGTTCGGCCCCGCTAAAACTGCCGTCGTTGTTGTAATCGACCCAAGCCCGTACATCTTCATTCTGACTCAGGCCGGTTTGTACATTGATGGTGTAAACAGAACCGGTTACCAAAGAAGTATTGTCGGTGCAACTGTAATCTTGGTAGCCTACCGAAGCATTGCCAGAACTGCGGTTGATGGTGGCCAGGGAAACGTTGTAGATGCCATAACTACAGCAATAGCTACCAGTAGCTGGTGAGCAACTGGCTGGCGAAAGTTGGTTGGCAAAATTTACGGTTACGAAATTGGTTTGTACCAAGGTATCACTTCCATTGAGGTTGCTGGCAATCAAAGAGACCGTGTAAGTACCACTGGAGAGGTAGGTATGGGTGGGGTTTTGCTGAAAGCTGGTGCTGCCGTCACCAAATTCCCAAAACCAGGCAGATGGAACGTTTGCTGACTGGTCGGTAAAAGATACTGCACCATCGCAGGTTGTAGTGGGATCGGCATTAAAAGCCACAGCTGGAGGGGCCGTATTGGGTTGAATGATTACGGCGTAGTCTTCCGCTTGCCCGTTCACCAGGTCGGCACATGGCGTAGGAATCGGTTGTAGGTCATAATCGGAAGAAATTCGAAGCCGTAGCGGAGTGTTGAGCACTGCTGAGCTTGGTATGCTCACTGTACCGTTTGTAATGAGGCTGTTGTTGGCCGAAAGCACCAGTTCAGTAGTATTGTTCAATACACCATCGTTGTTCCAGTCGATCCAGGCCCGGGTATTGTGCGTGGTGGGCTGGTTGGTGGTGACTTGAATAGGATAAGTTTGACCAGCTGTGAGGTTGGCAATAGTGCAAGAGAAATCTTCGTATCCTCCGGCATTCTGAGCATTTTGAGAAGGGTTGTTAATTCCCCCGAAAAGTACGTTCGTGATCCCAAAACCAGCCACGGGTTGGGTGGTTGCCGGCAGGCAGGAAATAGGAGTGAGCGAGGCACTCAGGTTGACGGTGATATAATTGGGCAAGGTGAGGGTGTCACTTCCGTTGGCATTACTGGCAATCAATTGAACCGTGTAACTACCACTGGCAGTATAGGTATGTTGTGGGTTCTGCGATGTACTCGTAGTGGCATCTCCAAAATCCCATAGCCAGGAAGTGGGTGCCAATGTGCTGAGGTCGGTAAACTGAACCAAGCCATTACAAGTAGAAGTGGTGCTGGAAGTAAAATCTGCAACCGGTGGTGTGTTGCCAGGAAGGATCAATACGTTATAGTCTTCCGTTTCTCCGAAAGGAATGTTTTGGCAAGGAGTATTAAAGATAAAAGAGTCGCTGGCGCGAATGCGCATCCGAACGGTACTACTAACCACACTACTGAGCGGGATCGTTACACTGGTTGTTTGTGTGGTATTGGTTAGGTTACTGGTAGTAAATACCAATTCTCCCGGATCATTAAAATCGTTGTCACCGTTAAAGTCAATCCAGGCCGCTAAACCTTGAAAGGTTAAACTACTGGGAGCAATGGATAAAGTATAGGTTTGGCCTTGCTGTACTACTGCTTGCAGGTTGGGATAGTAGATGTAACTGTTGCTAAAACAGTTGTTTCCGCCAGAGTTGGTATTGGAGAGGTTGGAAAATATTACGCTGTTTACATAGTGGTCGAAAAAACAGCTTGAAGAAGGTATACAAACCTGAGAATGTCCATGAAAGGAGAAAAATATGGTGGAGAAAAATAGCAGGTGGAGGAATTTTTTCATACCAATTCGATTCAGACGAGTGCAGGAAGAATGACGTACACAACGGTAAACCGTTGTTCAGTGGGCATCATTTTACATATAGATGACCATTTTGCTGGAATAGTTGCTGCCCCACACTTTAAAAAACCTATTATTTAGGAATCCCTAAACTTATAGACCAGAAATTAGTGGTAATGGTTGGAAAGTGATAGTAAAAACCTCTAAGTGGTAGGATTAGGAGGTTTTTCGGCGGGCTTGCTCCTGCTGAATCATTCGGAGCTCTTTCGACATTTGGCCGGCAATGGCCGTATTTTCTTCCGCTCTGCGAATGAGGTAAGGCACGGTAGCCTTTACCGGGCCATAGGGCAGATACTTGGTCACATTGTAGCCACTCCCGGAGAGGTTGTAACTCATGTAGTCGCTCATACCGTAGAGCTGCGAAAAATAAATGTGTGGGTGATTGTTGGGCAGGCCTTTTTGACGCATGTGCTCTACCAACAACATGCAACTGGCCTCGTTGTGGGTACCAGCGCAAATCTCTACACAATCCAGGTGCTTTAAGGCCAGGTCGAGCGCGCCATCGTAGTCTTGATCGGTATTGGCCTTAGAAGCTTGCATGGGAGTAGGATAACCTTTGGAGCGTGCCCGTTCGTTTTCTTTTTCGAGGTATGCTCCACGTACCAGCTTCACACCTAAACGAAATTTTTCTGCCCTGGCCCGTTCGATCAACTTACCAAAGTAGGCCAATCGGTCGTGCCGATACATTTGTAGGGTGGTAAATACAATGGCTCTTTTGGAATTGAACCGCTGCATCATCGTTTCAGCCAATTGATCAATGGCGGGTTGAATCCAGGTTTCTTCCGCATCAATGTACATCGGAACGCCTAAAGAGGCGGCCTTTTCACAAATGCGTTCCAATCGCCCTTGGGCCCTTTCCCATTCAGCTTGCTCTTCGGCAGTGAGTTGGACTTTCGAAGACACCTTCTCGAGTAAGGCGAAACGGGCAATGCCCGATAGCTTCATGCAGCCAATCGGAATGTTGGGATCGTCTTCGGCCTCGTGCAAAACTTGTAGCAACTCATTGGCCGTTCCCTCCAGATCTTTCTCATGGCTCAGGCCTTCAACCGAGTAATCTAAAATGGCACCGATGCCGGCATTACCCAGTTTTTGAACCGATTTTCTACTATCGACAATGCTTTCTCCTCCACAAAATTGGCGGTAGATGGTGGCTTTGATCATCCAGGTAACCGGCAGGTGGAGTTTCAGGGCCAACAACCCCAATTGTGACGAAATCTTCACCACCAATGGACTATTCATCAGTTTGAATACCCAGTAGGAAAAGCGTAGTTCTTGGTTACTAAGGTGTGCGAAAGCACCTCTGGTGTCATCGAAAGACACTTTTCTAACATCGGAAGAAACCGGGGCGGTAGGCTCAGAAGACATTCCCATTCCAACACCAAAATTAAGTCAAAAGTTCGGAAACAAATCCACTTTTGAAGCAACAAGAAACCACTTTTGGACGACTACAGGCTACCCTTACGGTATCGGTCTATCAAAGCCTTGCGGTCCACCTTGTGGTTGGTGGTGTAGGGAAACTCTGAAGTGACGCACAATTCTGATGGTACCATGTAGGCAGGTAGGTGGTCAAACAACCGTTGCCGGAGCCTATCGAGGTAGCTTTGATCAGGGGAGATACCTTCTTCTAAAATCAAAATACCGATGATTCGTTTTACCGTTTCCCGTTGCTTCAGCGGAAGCACAACCGCATCTTTAACGCCTGGCAATTGCCCCATTTGGTGACTGATATCGCCCAATTCGATACGAAAACCATTCAGTTTGATCTGATCGTCATTGCGCCCCCCAAAAAAGAGTTGTCCGTTTTCGAGTTTTCCCAAATCGCCCGTTCGGAAAGCACGCTTTTGCTGATGCAAGAAAAACTTTTGTGCATTGAGTTCAGGGGCTTCGAAGTAACCGATAGATACATTGTTACCAACAATTATAATCTCTCCCCATTCGTCATTAGGGTCTTGCTTTTCGAGCAGCAGTTCGGATGAAAATTTGGGAGCACCTACCGGAAGCGGGTCGTGGTGAGCCACCACTTCGGCGGTCACATCCACCAACGTAGTGGCTACAGTAGCTTCGGTTGGGCCGTAAGAATTCAGGACCCGCGCCTTGGGAAAGCGCTCTAAAAGCAACCTTGCAGTGCGGTTGGGAAGGGTTTCGCCACAAAACAAAAAGGTGTGTAGCTGTGGGAAATGGGCACCTGTGAAATCGGGTGCTGCCAAATACCGATAGGCAGCCGATGGGGTAGAAACCCAAACGGAAGCGTTGGCCCTTTGAATTCTGGGAAAAAAAGTACTGGGATCGTTCAATTGCTTCGCTGTAGAGAGTACCAGGCTATCTCCCCGGTGTAGCGAAATGTAAAGGTCATACACCGATAGATCGAAACTGAAGGGTGCCTGATTGATCCAGGTGGCGTGGCCAACAAGGCCAAAATCACGGTCCACCCATTCCAGGTAACTGGATACTGCCGAAGCTGTGATTTGAACCCCTTTGGGTTCTCCGGTGCTACCAGAGGTAAAGATGATGTAGCGAATCGGGTCTTCCGGGCGATGGTGAATGCTTTGGGAGAAGTTGGCATGGCCTTTTCGAGATATCGGTCCTGAGGATGGAAATATGATCGGCACCTCCTCGAATGGGTGTTCGACACGAGAAGTCAACAAAACCTGACTACCGGAACGTTTGGCAATGCGCTGGCAACGTGCTTTCGGCACGTTGATGTCGATTGGAATGTAGGGCAATTGCAATGAGATGCAGGCCAGTACATTTACAACAAAATGGGCCTCTTTGTGACCATAAATCAATACCGGGTGTCCGGTGGGTATTTCAGATGCCTGTAATTGCAACATCCTTTCTTGCACCGCCAATTGCAAGGCTTCCCAATTCATGGAGTGGTCACTGCCCAGTACTGCCAGTTGATCGGTTCCAGAATCGGTCTGAGCAAATGCTCTTAATTGAAAATCGAACCGCATGACTTTACAGAATCAGATTGAGAATTGGCAACCGCTTGGGAAATAAGTTTAAAACCAACGGCCGCTAAAAATGTAGATGGCCACTAAGCAAAGATGCACCAAAACAAGAATGGAAATCACACGTGTGACCTTTTCGGGAACTCCTTGAAATACCAGATCGCGCCCCTGCTTACGGCTGTAATACACATAACTATTGTGCACCACTGAAAATAGTCCAAACAAACAACCACTAAGGATAAAATGAGCCTTGAATCCATTCCACAAGCCCATTAGGGCAAAAGTGGCAAACAAGGCTAAATTTTGCTTCAACAACGGTTTTGATTTGAGGGACTTAAATCCATTGAGCCACTTGTAGATGGGTCGAAAGAAATAATCGTTGAGCCAATCGCCCAGCGATTTGTGCCACCTTTTCCAAAATTCTTTTGGATTGTGGGCCAGGTATGGATGATTAAAGTTTATCGGTATGTCGATGCCCATCATTTTGCCCAATCCTATCGCAAGAGAGCTATATCCGGCAAAATCGAAATAGAGATAAGCACCATAAGCGTAAATGCTTTGCACCTGTATCCAGAGGTCAGAGCTGGAAGGGTCCAATTCCGAAAGCCAATAGCGTTGTATCGCCTCAGCCACCACCAGCTTTTGAAAGAGGCCCAGCAGTAGGTCTTCCCAACCGCTCCACCAGCGGGTGCGGTCGAGGTTGGCATAACCTTTATGGAGATCTTTTTGAAACCGCTGAAATCGATCGATCGGTCCGATAAGCAGGGTAGGAACGAAGATTAGAAAGTTGCAAAAATCTAAGAAGTTGGGGAAGGGCTTCCGATTATCGTGATCCATATACACTTGAATCACCCGAAAAGAAACGTAGGACAAACCGGCAAAAGTGACCCAATCGGTGAGCCACTGAGCTTTCAAAAAAATCATGGGCAGTGCCAAAAGCACTGTACCCCAGAGCTTGTTTCCTTTGGGATATTTGTTTGCCAGGAGCCAAATCGTACCGTAGCTAAACAATATGTATCCTACGAGTTGAAACGGCTTTGGAAAAAAGAAAATCAGGTAAAACAGCGATAGCCCTAGCAGTAAATGACGATAGGGTAGCCACCTACGAAGTAGGACTTTGGCCAAAAGCACTGTGAAAACAAAAAACGCAGCAAGGCCGGTAAAATCTAAATCGCTAAAAGGAAGCAACTGGCCTTAGAATTGTTGGTATATGAACTCCACTTTCGACTGTGGTTGGTTTTCAGGGGCCTCGGAAAAGGGATTGTGCAGCCAGATCAACCCACCGATAAGGGCGAGGTAGAGCAGCAACAGCCGAAGCCAATGTAGGGTTTTTGCCTTCATGATTTTGGAAGAATCAAATGTTCGTAGATGGCTTGATTGATCTCCATCCATCCCAATGGACCCGTGTGCATCATGTCGGTAAGCGTACCAATTTCGTATTGTTCCGGGTCGGAAGTATGCAAATTGAGAAAGGTGAAACCTGCTGCTTCTACGGTAGCCTGAATTTTTTCAATGTTGGCGTCCATGGTAGCCAACTCCTGATACACCACCGGATGAAAGGATTGCATGACAAACACTACTTGTGACTCGTAGTGCTCCAACAATTGCAGTAGGTGCAACAGGTCTTGATATTCTTGAATATCGTCCAGGTTTTTAGGATGCACCGGACGGTGCTGGTTTTGTGCCAATACCTCTTTATAATAGGTATCGTTGATGCCAAAATTATTAGAGGTGGAGGCCAAGGCTGCTTTTTTACTTCCTTCGGATTTGAGCTTATCCCAAAGGGGTGCCACTGGTATTGGGACTTGGGAAGTAGCATTCAAAAAGCGTTTGGTGGAAATTATCCGATAATCTAAATCAATTTCTCCGGCTTTCAATTGCAAAACCTTAGCCGCATGCTCCGCTTCACTCAATAAAGAATAAGTAGCTGTAAAGGGAGCAAATACCAATCGGTGGAAGGGTGAAATGCTTTGTTTTTGCTTATAATACCATTTGCGGAGCAAGGGACCCGGATTACCAATGTTGTGAAAATGACTAGCCGCCAGTTCACCTGCGGCCGCTTTGAGTTCGGGAGTGAGCGTGGTATCCTGGTCGATGTAATGGAGCAAACGAGGGTTATGGTAGCTCAAAAAAACATCCGAATTGGTGCCTTTCGCATATTTGCCTTCAAACCATCCAGTGGAAAGGATAATGGCCAATCGGGCTCCACGAAGGTCTTCCCCCATCGCAGCCAGCGTAGTGAAAATATTGCCACACTGGTGTCCCGCTTGCCCAAATGCCATGAGCGGGTAGGGGAGTTGTTCCTTATAAAAACGATACGGAATTTCTTCTTGGTGAGCGTGGGAAAGCTCCGAAGAGCCAATCAGTACAATTCCTTGCCGAAGCGCTTGCCGTACGATTAGTTCATCTTGGGCCGATTGCCAGGTGCCAATGCGTTTAGGCAAATGTTGGCCTACTGGGGCTACCTCTACTTTGGCGGGCTTTGGATAACACCAGCGATCGAACTGGTCCGTTTGCCCTGCGGCAAATAATAGGCCGATGGCTAACAAAAAGGCACTTGAATGAAGCACCATCGGATGTTGCCCACGCTTCATCTGTTATTAAGGTATAAGGGTTTGGAGGTAGTTACAGATGCTGTTGACCGTTTGAAAGTTGGTCGCATCAATATCGGTGAAGGGAATCTTTATGTCGAGATGTTCTTCCAGGGCTACTGAAAGATCAACTACCGTAATGGAGTCGAGTAAGCCGCTTTCAAGCAGTTGTTCATCGGGTGCTACCGAGCGAAAAACCAGATTGGCGACTTCCTCATGTACGATTTCTGATAAGTTGGCCACTAAACGTAGAAGTTGATTCAGTTTCAAAATTACGTTTTAAAGGCAGCGTCTACAAAGTTTGTTCCGTGATACCTACACAAGTTAGGTTTACTTCTTTGGGGGCTATTTTATTTAGATTCATTCTAAAATACCGAATGTTAGGTATTGGAAATAAGAGGTTTCGGAGTGAATTTTGCCCTTGTTTAGAATCAATCTAAATAACATAAAAGTTTCAACAAACTATCATCCTAAAATTACATGAAAAAACTTTTACTTTTTATAGCCGCTGTTACGATCACAGCAAGCCTTCAGGCCCAAGTAGTGAATGAAACAGTAAGCATCGGTTCCGGATATGCCAACCAGGTTTGGTATAGCCTCGACATGGGGGAAACTGGATCCGATCCTAAAGATAACTGGGACTTAGCCTTTCAAATTGCAGGCATTAGTTCCGCCATTCGCGTAAATGGTCTTAATAATCACACCGTTTGGACCTATCCTAATGGTGATACCTCTCAGTGGAATAACATCGATACTTCAGGTCATGGTGCTTGGAACATTGTTTATGATTCCGATTCTTCTTGGGGTATGGGTGCCTTCAACCGTCCTGCCGATCTTTCTGATCCATTTGATCTTGGTTGGGGTACTTATAACCTTTCGACCCACCACGTAACTGGTGATCGTATCTTTATCATGAGAACCGGAGCTGGAGTTTACAAGAAAATCTGGATTCTGAAGCTTGCTGGCGGTACTTATAGTTTCCGTATTGCCAACTTGGACGGAACCAATGAGATTGATCGTACCATTGATAAGACCAATTACAATGGCAAGGTTTTCGCTTATTACGATATTGATGGAGATCAAAACCTTGACCGTGAGCCGATTGGTTCAGAATGGGATTTATTGTTCACCCAATATCCTGCTGTTATTCCTGGTTTTGGTGCTTACCCTTCTACCGGTGTTCTCTTGGCCGCAGGTGTTACTGCCTCAAGAATTCATCCAGTGAATGATCCAGTAACCTACAACGATACAACTACAGCTTATCAGCCTTACATCAACACCATTGGGTACCAATGGAAGTCATACAACTTCGGTACCAACGGCTGGGACATTGCCGATAGCACTGTCTATCTGGTAAAATTACCTAACCGTGACATTTGGAAAATGGTGATGACCGGCTTTGGTGGTCAAGCTACTGGAGACTACGAATTCAGTAAAGAAAAAATCTACGACCACAGCAGCACTGTAGGTATAGGGGAATATGGTAACGCCTCTTACTTCCTACAGCTATATCCCAATCCATCCATTGATGGCGAAGTAACCGTTGCGTTTGATCTTCAAGGTTCATCCGCCCGCGCCACCCTGCGTCTGACCAATCTACAAGGACAAACAGTTTGGCAGGATTCTCCCGCAGTGGTATCTGGTTTGCAAACCAGGCGCTACTCCCTCCACGACCTCCCCGGAGGAATCTACTTTCTAACGCTCGAAACCGAATCTGGATTTCAAACGCAACGTTTAGTCATTCAATGATATTTAAGATCAAGTTAAGTAGCTTTTCGAGCTACCTTCTTGTTGGGATGATGATCCTGGGAGCCTCGTGCTCCCAGGACTCTTTGCATAAAGAGGGGTCAACTTCATCTAAAAAATCATCTGAAGCTGAGGCGCAAAAAATCGTCTCTCTCAACGGAGCTATCTCGGAAACTATTGCTGCCGCCGGATATGCTCATCAACTGGTTGGCGTAGATGTTACCAGTACCTATCCTGAGTCTGTAGCCAAGGTTCCTAAGGTTGGCTACAATCGGAATATCCAGGCAGAAGGCGTTTTAGCCTTATCGCCAACACTTATTTTGGGCAACGAGGGCAACCTCAAGCCAGAGGTTAGGCAGCAATTTAAATCGGTTTCGGTTAAAACCGTTCTCTTTCCCAAGCGTGAATGGACGCTGGAAGGAACCGAAAAACTACTCCGTGACATTTGTGATCAAATAGACGCCACCGATAAAGTGGATCCTATGATGATCGAAATCAAAGAAAAACTAAGTCAGGTGCAACCTTTCGAAACCGCTCCACGAGTATTGTTCATCTACGCACGCGGAGCAGGAACCTTGTTGGCAGCCGGAAGCGGCACGCAAATGCAAGCGATCATCGAAATGGCTGGCGGACAAAATGCAGTTTCAGGCTTCGAACAATTTAAGCCACTCACTTCAGAGTCGCTGGTAGAAGCCAATCCTGAGGTGATCCTCATGTTTAGTGGTGGGCTGGAAAGCCTTGAAGGTACCTCTGGTTTGCTTGAGGTGCCAGGAGTGATAGAAACCTCCGCTGGACAAAACGAAGCAATTGTGACTATGGACGGTCCTTTGCTATCCAATTTCGGACCCCGGCTCGGGGAAGCTGCATTGCTGTTGAACAAGCGCCTGCATGAGGTGCTACCCAATTCATAGTGCAGAAAAACCAGAAAATAGCTTTAATCCTCCTGGGAGTTGGGGTGCTGGTAAGTGCATTATTAGCACTCAGTATAGGAGCGGTGCGCATTCTTCCATTGGCTTGGTTTAGTCAATGGCTGGAAGGTAGCACCGAATTGGCCGGATCAAGTTCCACCATTCTTTGGGGCATCCGGTTCCCCCGGGTGTTGATCGCCCTGTTGGTAGGTGCCGGCTTGGCTACCAGTGGCACCGCACTACAAGGCATTTTTCGCAACCCACTGGCCGACCCTTCTATCATCGGCCTTTCCGCTGGAGCCGCGATGGCCGCTTCGGTCTTTATCGTATGTATTGGCTGGTTTTCTTTCGACATCATTGCAGAAGTCAGTCAGTTTTCCATGGCTATGGTTACGTTTTTGGGAGCGGCTATCACCGCTTGGATGGTATTTAAAATCGCCAAAAGCAAAACCGGCACCATTGTTATCACGATGTTATTGGCAGGTATTGCAATGAATGCTCTGGCCAGTTCCTTTATCGGCATGATGTCTTTTCTGGCCGATGAGTCGCAATTGCGAACGCTCACTTTTTGGACTTTGGGCAGTCTTGGAGGTTCCAACTTCCTTATTCTCGCCTTCATGGTTCCTCTTTGTGCCTTAGGCATGTTTGGTCTATTTCGGCTGCACAAACCCCTTAACGCCTTGGCCTTGGGCGAACAAGAAGCTGCTCAGTTGGGCATCAAGGTAGAATCCTTGAAACGCCAGGTCGTGTTATTCTCTTCCCTGCTGGTAGGTGCTACAGTGGCCTTTTGCGGCATCATTGGCTTCATTGGCCTGGTCATTCCTCACATTATTCGAATGATTGGTGGCCCTGATCATCGTTATCTATTTCCGGCATCAGCTTTAGCAGGAGGAATTTTGCTGTTGTGGGCCGATACCTTTTCCCGAACTGTCGTGGCTCCGGCAGAGGTGCCCATTGGAGTAGTAACCGCATTGGTCGGAGCACCTGTTTTTCTCGTTTTGATCTATCAAAAGAAAAAGGAAATGCTATGAATATTGCGTTGAGAAACCTTTCTTTTTCGGTCAAAAACAAGACCCTCCTACAGGCTATCGACCATGTATTCCACGCAGGCAGACTTACTGCTTTGGTGGGTGGAAATGGAGCTGGGAAATCGACACTCATAAAACTGCTCTCAGGAGAATACAAGCCTACAACGGGCGAAACGCATTGGAACGGTCAAAATGCCAAACAAATGAGTGCTCGTACCTTGGCTTGTCAACGGGGCGTATTCACGCAGCGTATCAGCATGAGTTTGAACTTTCCGGTTGAGGAAGTGGTACTCATGGGGCGCTATCCTCATTTTGATACCACACCTTCGATTCACGATCGACGGGTGGTCAACGAAGTGATGCAGAAATTCGAGATAGCACACCTGGCGGGACAGAATTTCCAACAACTCAGCGGTGGAGAGCAACAACGCGTTCACCTCGCGCGCGTGTTTGCCCAAGTCTGCCGAAACGACCGGGAACCTACCTTACTATTGCTCGATGAGCCATTGAACAACTTGGATGTGAGGCATCAATTTTCCCTCTTAGAACATTTGAGAACGTATGTAGAGGCGGGCAACATGGCCATACTTGTGATTCACGACCTCAACCTTGCCGCTCGTTTTGCGGACTATTTGCTTCTGCTCCACGAAGGTCGCTTGATAGCCAAAGGTGTACCCGAAGAAGTCATTACTGAGAAGAACCTAAGCCACGCCTACCAATTTCCGGTAAAAGTATACCGTGAGCAAGGTCACCCTCACCCGCAAATTCAGTTTGGCATAGAGCCAGAAAATATTTCCACGACTCGACTCAAAACCCTGTTTGCCTAACACGTATGGACACCCAAACGGACACCCTGAAAGAACGCTGGAACAAGCTAAAGGAAGAGCAGCCAAAACTGCGCATTCGCAACGCTGCTGAAGAGTTGGGGGTGAGCGAGGCGGAACTATTAGCTACTCGGATTGGAGATGGAGTAACCTTACTTCGGCCGGAGTTCAAAAGTATTCTTGGAAAATTAGAAGCCCTTGGCTACGTAATGGCACTCACCCGCAACGACGATGTGGTGCATGAGCGCAAGGGAATTTATCTCAACCCGTCCCTCAACAATTCTCATGTAGGATTATTTGTAGGCGAAGACATCGACCTGCGTATTTTCTGGCAGCCATGGGCTTTCGCGTTTGCTGTGGAAGAAATAGCTCGAAAACAGCTACGGAAAAGCCTTCAATTTTTCGCAAAAAATGGCATGGCTGTTCATAAAATCTACCTGACAGAAAAAAGCAACCAAGAAGCTTTTGATCAGCTGGTGGCTGAATTTCAGGAACCGTCTCAAGTAGCCAACTTTTTCATCCAGGCGCTGCCACAACCCGACCCCGAAAAGCCTGATTCTGAAATTGATCAAGCCGGTTTTCAGGAATCTTGGTGCAATTTGAAAGACACGCATCACTTCTTCGGCATGCTGAAAAAGTATCGTCTCACGCGCACCCAGGCACTACGACTCGCTCCGGAAGGCAACTACGCAGTGCCAGTACAACCAGTCGCCATGCGCAAAGTATTGCAGCTAGCGGCTGAGCGTCAAGTACCCATCATGGCCTTTGTTGGCAATCCTGGAATGATTCAAATCCATACGGGCCCTGTAAAGAAATTGTTGGAGTACGGCGATTGGTACAATGTGATGGACCCTGCCTTTAACTTGCACGTGAATGAGCCCTCGATTCAACAATGCTGGGTGGTCCGTAAACCTACTGAAGACGGTGTAGTAACTGCTTTAGAATGTTTTAACCAGCGTGGAGAGCAAGTATTACAATTCTTTGGCCAACGGAAGCCTGGGATACCCGAGAAGCCAGAGTGGACAAGCCTTATGGCAGATGTAGAAATAGAATTGAAGCAGTAAATCATGAATCATCAACAAAAGGTATTAGTCAGTAATTCGAGCGGATACATTTCGCTTTGCCCACATTGCAACACGGCTGTTATTGCTTTTGGAACAATGTTGACTACCTTGCCCTTTTCACAATTGTCTACCGTAAAAACTTCAGTTGAAGAAACGCTAGAATGTATACCGCGGTTTGATTGTCCGAAAGCCAAGCAATTTACCATTCGTTTGCGCCCAGACGATCTTTGTTGCATGGTACTTAATTTACGGGAGCTGGAAGGGCTCGATAGTATGATTGCACAGGCTTTATTGATTCATACTGCTCAAAGCTGGTTAGAAAATGCTGAACAATAGGATAGGACTCACTGGTCTGCTATTATTGGGTTCCATCGCTGGATTTGCCCAGACCAGTGTGGTGGTGAAGGAAGCTAAGAGTAATGTTACTCTTCCAGGTGCTCACGTTGTTTTTTATGCTCCAAACAGTAAAGATTCGGTGGCGCTACAAACCGATGTGTCTGGTAAGGCCGAATTGCCTTCTAACTGGGCATCAGGCGACAAGAAATGGAGCTACAGGGCCTCTTTTGTTGGTTATCAAACCCAACATGATACTTTAAAATCAGGCGATAAATCGGTGATTTACCTGTTGCCATCGCTCGAAAACTTAGGTGAAGTGGTAGTGACGGCCCAATACGAACCCGGTTCGTCAGAAGATGCTGTTCACGTAGTTCGTGTAATTGATCGGGAAAAAATCGATCACATGGCAGCGGTTTCTCTTGATGATGTACTCTCCAACGCACTAAACATCCGTTTGTCCCAAGACAACGTACTCGGGAGCCGCATGAGCATGCAAGGTATCTCAGGGCGCAATGTTAAAATTTTGGTTGACGGTATTCCTATGATCGGGCGCCAGGATGGCAACTTAGATCTCAGCCAAATTAATTTGCAAGACATTGAGCGGATTGAAGTAGTAGAAGGTCCACTGAGTGTCAATTTTGGAACCGATGCGCTGGCAGGAACCATCAATCTAATAACCCGAAAGGGAGGAAGAGAAAAAATTGGTATTCGTTCCACCACTTACCAGGAAACGATTGGAACATACAATCAAAACCTGTCAGTGAACTTCAATCACAAAAACTTGTTTGCCCGCGTGAGCGGTACACGTAACTTTTTTGACGGTTGGAACCCGGGTGACGACCACATGTTCAGTCCGCCAGAACGATCGGCAGACGAAACGCGTGTGCAGCAATGGAAGCCGCGGGAGCAATGGTTGGGCAGTGCTTTGGTGGGATGGCGCGGAACTACGAGCGAGGTGTCTTACCAGTTTCGCTACTTTGAGGAAACCATTAAAAACCGAGGATTTCCCAGACCACCTTATGGTGAATCCGCCTTCGACGATCAATACATTACCCGGCGTACCGATCATGGTATCAACTACAAAACCACCATCACCGATAATATTCGGTTTTCCGCTGTAGCGGGATACAATCATTACGAGCGGGAGAAAAACACGTTCCTGACCGACCTAACTACTTTAGGGCAAAGCTTATCAGCGGCTGAAGGTAGTCAAGACACATCGGTGTTTGAATTGTGGATGAGTCGGGGTAGTGCCGTTTTTGGTGCAGATTCTTCCAAGATCAAATGGGAGTTGGGTTACGATGCGCAATACGAAACCAGTGCTGGGCGCAGGATCGAAGGCCGTACCCAGGAATTGGGAGATTATGCGCTTTTTGTCACTTCTGAGATTCAGCCTTTCGATGGGATGGTGCTGCGACCTGGTTTAAGAGCCGCTTACAACACCGATTATGATGCGCCACTGCTTCCCTCATTCAATGTTCGTTATCGGCTCAATAAATGGGTAATTCGGGGAAGCTATGCCCGGGGATATCGTGCTCCGAGCTTGAAGGAATTGTATTTTTTCTTTGTGGATATTAACCACAACATTCGTGGAAACACCGACTTGAAATCAGAATCATCGCACAATTATACCGCCAACCTACAGCGTAACTTCTTGCTCAACAAAAACCTGTTTAAAATTGAGTTAGGCGGTTTCTACAACAAAATTGATAACCTGATTACCCTGGCACAAGGGGAAGGAACGTTGTTTACTTACGTCAATATTGGAGAATACCAAACCCGAGGTTTGCGCATGAACGGCTCCTGGATGCGAGCAGGTTGGAATGTGCAATCCGGATTGACGTATACTGGACAATACAATGCCATCAGTGAAGCATTTTCAGTAGATCGCTTCAGTTATTACCCCGAAGCCAATCTGAACCTTACGAAAACCATCCTGAAAACCGGAACCGTCATTTCAATTTTCTACAAATACCAAGGCGAACTGCCCGGTTTCCGACAAACCGCAGAAGACCAGGTGGAGCCTTCTTTCATTGAAGCCTACCATACTGCTGATATGACGGTAACGCAGCGTTTTTGGAAACAACGAATTGGTATTTCAGCAGGCGCAAAAAATCTGTTTGATGTACAAAATGTGGCAGCTGGACTCTCTGGTGGAGTACACAGCTCCAATGCAAGTTCAGTACCGGTGAGCACCGGGAGGTTTTATTTCCTTAAATTGGATTTACAATGGTTGAAAAACTGAAACAAATAGTGCTGTTGGCTGGTGTTTGCAGCCTGCTTTATGCCTGTGAAAGAGAGGAAGATCCCATTCAACCCTACGATCGAGGTGGGGTAGAAACGGTGCAGATTGCCATGGGAGAAAACTATGGAACCCAGGTTTGGTATGATTTGGGAACCCAGCAAGTGGTGAGCACAAACGAGCGAAGTGCCTGGGACATTGCATTCGATTGCTCTGCCACCTCTAACAACATCTTTTTAAACACCTCGGTGGCCATGAAGGCTGCCCCTGTACCTGGAGCTGTATTCGAAGACGTAACCTCCGATGCTGGCCTCTTCTACCGTCCAGATCACCCCGAGGGGCATTCCGACAGTTTGTCTTTTGCAAATTGGGAAACCACCCCGGCAGTCTGGGTTTTGGACCTTGGTTTTCGAGCCAGTGGGACTTCTCGTGGCAAGCGTAAAGTATCCGTTGAGATGACCGCTGATGGGGCTTACTCCATTCGCCACGCTAAATTGGACGGCACAGAAGAGGGAACGGCTATCATTCAAAAAGACGATCGATTCAACTGGTTGGCTTTTTCGTTCACTACCAATTCTTCCATAGAAATAGAGCCGATCAAAGAAACGTATGACCTCTGTTTCACCACGTATACTACAGTTTTTTACGATCCTTATCTTCCCTATTTGGTCAATGGGGTCTTACTCAATCCTCACAACACGCAAGCTGTCCGCGATACGATGGATGACTTTTCAGCGCTGAATCTGGATATATTGGCGGACCGAGACCTTACCACACAGGCCAACATTATCGGCTACAATTGGAAATCATATAACTTGGCCGAGGGGGCATTTACTGTATTTCCTCAAATTGTTTACCTGGTTCAGGATTCTGAAGGATTCTATTATAAGATGCACTTTATCGATTTCTATGATGCCAATGGCATTAAAGGGCATCCACTCTTCGAGATGCAGCGTTTATAATCACGCTCAGGAGTTTCGTTGATTTATTCAGGTCTGCGCTCCTTCATTTAGGTGCTTTTCCGTTTCTTTGTAGCCCTTCCGAGGGGCTACCCTGGAAGGATAACCCTCAATAAATGAAGTTTTTACCTGTTTCTTATGCGCATGTCTTTTTCCCTCGTTCGTAAGCTCATTCCTGGATTGCTCGGAATAGCTTTTCTTGCTTCTTGTTCTTCTACTCCTGCACACCTGAAAACCATTTCGCCCGATTCTCCGGTGGTGGTTTCGGTAGACCTTACCAGTTTGGCCTGGAAGGGAGATTTACAAAATTTACCCAAAACCAAGCTCTACAGGCAAATGAAAGAGCAAATGGAATCTGGTGATCCCAAACGCTCAGAGCAGCTTAAAAAATACAGCAAAGACCCATTTGCTGCCGGTATTGACTTCTTGGAAAATACTTACTTCTTTGTGCACATGGAGCCCAGAGAGGACAATCAGGAGTACAAAGACACCTACCTCTGTTTTGCCGCCGAGTTGTCCAATTCCGAGAAATTTGCTGGAATGATAACTGAGATGTTCGGTAGCGACAAAATCGAAACCAAAGAGGCTTTTCAGTCAGTAGCTATTGATGAAGATGTAATGATTGGTTGGACAAACGAAGCTGCCGTTTTGGTAAGTTCCGAGCGCTACGATCCCAGCTTGGGAATTGCTAAAGTGATGGAAAAAGCACTTACTCGCACCGAAGAACAGTCGGTGTTGGCCAACGCAAATTTCAAATCCTTCCTGAAAAAAGACCACGACCTGTCAGCCTGGGTATCCACAACCGGCTTGAAAGATGAGTTTGAACGCTCCTTAGAAAAAACCGAAGAGGAACTCACCGCCGAGCAATTGGCAGACAATTACCTACATGCTTACCTCGATTTTGAAGACGGTGCGATCAAAATGGGTATGGATGGATTCCTCAACCAGGCATTGCCCGAAAAGTACCGCAATCGTAACGGTCGGGTACCCGAAGAATCGCTCATTGATTTTGTACCTGGAGGCGATGAAACCTATGCATTGATGACGGTAGGCTGGGATATGAAAGCCTCTGAGCAAGTGATGCGCGAACGCTTTGGAGAAGATGGCGAAAGGTTTCTGCAGCGTGTAGGCATGTCCTTCGACGACCTTTTTGAGTCCCTCACTGGTGATATGGTAGTGGCCGTTCCAGGGTTTGAAGAATTGGAAAGCGTTTCCAAAGACTACGACTATGAAACGGGTGAATTCATTGATCGGGTAGAGAAAAAGGTTCAGCCTCAGGTGATCTGTATCTTAGGAACTGGCAGTGATCAATTGACCGCTAAGGCCATCAAATATTTGCAAGAAGACCCTCAAATGGGAAATGCTGCCACAGTAACCCAAGAGGGGGGTAAGTATAAGATTACCAGTTCAGGCCCAGTGATCTACCTTGTGCAAAAGGAAAAGGCGCTTATAATCTCCAACAGCCCTACGTTGGCCGATGCGGCTGAAAATGGAGGATTTAGCGGAAGCGAAGCCCTTGCTGGTTCGCTTCGCGACAACGCTACCAACCAATCGTTTTCGGGATATTTCAACCTCAACTACGACAACTATCCAATGGAAGGCGTTCAAAGCATTCTGGGTCAATTTATGTCTACCATGTTGGCTGGTAAACGTGATCTTTTAGTTTACGAAGGCCTTTACATCACTGGTAATGAAGACCATTTAGATGCTGAGTTGCGTTTCCACCAAAAAGATGAAAACAGCCTGGTGGTCATGATCAATATGCTGGACGGGGCCATCTAATGGACCTTCGACTCCAAAAAGTCGTACCCGTCCCGCTGCGCGATTGGAACCTCAGCCAATCTGGTGTTTGGAATCAGGAGGTACTTTTAGAGTGTGGGAAATCCTATTTGGTGACCTCTCCCTCTGGAAAGGGTAAATCAACCCTGCTGAACTTGCTATACGGCATTCGTCGTGATTTTGATGGTGAGGTAGTTGCTGGCAACCGAAAATGGAGCCACTTGAAAAGAAACCAGTGGGCCACCCTGCGGCAAACTGAAATTTCCATGGTTTTTCAGGGGTTGCGCCTGTTGCCGCAGCTCAGTGGTTGGGAAAACCTTCGTTTGAAATCCCGATTACCTCTGCATGTCACCGAATCCCGAATGCGGGAAATGGTGGAACTGTTGGGCATTGTAGATTTGATGGGCAAAAAGTGTGCGTTTTGGTCATATGGCCAACGTCAGCGTTTGGCCATCATTCGGGCGTTGTTGCAACCCTTTCATTGGTTGTTGTTGGATGAACCATTCAGTCACCTTGATCGGGACAACATCGCATTGGCCGCACAGCTCATACAAGATGAATGTCAACAGCGCAATGCTGGCGTATTAATCGCTTCCCTTGGCGATGATTACGAATTGAAATTAGACGCTCAATTGGCCCTTTGAAATGTTGCGGAAAGTACTTTGGAAAAACCAAGGCCTTGGAAAATTAATATTGGCCTCAATTGGCGCATTTCTGGGCCTGTTTCTGTTCCTCTTTTCCATTCAGTTCTACCAGGATATTCAATCCCTTTTGGCTAAAGACGATCTTTTTGGTGCCGGATTCTTGGTGATCAACAAGGAAGTATCGCTTCTAAATATGGCTGGTGTGGGCAACACTGGTTTTCGAGACAATGAGTTGGAAGATTTAAAGGCCCAGTCCTACATTGAGGATGTAGCTCCTTTTGTGCACAGTACGTTTCGAACCTATGCCTCCATTGGTTTGGGAGGACAAGAACAGGAAATTCGCACCGATATTTTTTTCGAATCCATTCCCGATGCTTACCTCGACATTAATGCTGAAAAATGGGGTTGGGAAGGACCAGCAGATGAAATTTCCATTGCCCTACCGGCTGATTATTTGAAGCTGTACAATTTTGGCTTTTCGCAAAGCTATGGCTTACCCCAGGTTTCCTCAGGCACCATTGGCATGGCTCGATTAAAATTGAAGATCAGTGGAAAAGGCCGTACTGAAACTTTTTACGCGCGTATTGCAGGCTTTAGCGATCGGATCAATGCCATCTTAGTTCCCCAAGGGTTCATGGAATATGCCAATGAGAGGTTTGGCGACCGGGAGGCACGCAAACCCAGCAGGGTGTTGGTGGTGTGCAACGATCCGGCCCATCCCGACTTGGAGCAGTACCTTAAGGAAGAAGGCTACGAAACCAACCGGGAAAAATTGAAAAATAGCCGCATGCAAAGCGTTTTACGCATTGTAGTGGGCGTATTGGCAGGCATAAGCGTGCTAATCATTTCCCTGGCCCTAATTGTATTTACACTTTCTTTTCAGTTGATCATTACCGGTGCGGCAGAAGAAATTCAGCTCATGCTCCATTTGGGTACCAGGGAAGGGGCAATTGCTGGCTATTACCTCAAGTCTTTTTCCTTGATTTTATCAGGCTTAGGCTTAGGTATAATTGGAGTAGTAGGCTATGTGAAAGGCTTGGTCATCGATGTTTTGCAAGAGCGCGGCTTTGAAATTCCCGAAGGCATCGATGCAGCTGTTTGGTTGTCACTGATGGTTGTATTGGGTGTATTTATGTTGGTAAACACCGTAAGCATTTTTCAGAGCCTTAGAAAGCTTGCCTGACCGGTTTCAAGAAGCAATACTCCGAATCAAGGTGTTGATACGATGCTCTTCATCCATTGAGCGCTGATCGACGGGAATTTCAAGTAAAAGTTTTAGTCGTTGAGCTTTCTCGGCCAACTCAAGAATTGCTTCAATCCGGTGATGCACTGTCGCGATTTTTTGGACTTCTGAAGCGGTAGTCAGATGATGAGTTGAATCGCCTGTAAAGAGGGTTGGATCGCGATGAAATTGGTCCGGGAGTGCTTTGTCTTTTTTCATGCCGCCCGAGCCCAAAAGAGAATGCCAGGAGCCAAGGTTTGCGCTGATTTTTTGAATAGAATCCGTCTTGATATCCAGATTATAGAGACCCATTACTGATCCAATTCAGTCTACCGCAAATCCAAAAATCAGTGCAACCGGTCCACTGCGCAGCAGTGGCTACCTTGGAGGATGGTCAATGTCTTTTGGAGCTTTGGCAGGAAAAGGGGAAAGAGCTTCCGGTTTCAAAAAGCAATAATCCGAATCAAGGTGTTGATACGATGCTCTTCATCCATTGAGCGCTGATCGACGGGAATTTCAAGTAAAAGTTTTAGTCGTTGAGCTTTCTCGGCCAACTCAAGAATTGCTTCAATCCGGTGATGCACTGTCGCGATTTTTTGGACTTCTGAAGCGGTAGTCAGATGATGAGTTGAATCGCCTGTAAAGAGGGTTGGATCGCGATGAAATTGGTCCGGGAGTGCTTTGTCTTTTTTCATGCCGCCCGAGCCCAAAAGAGAATGCCAGGAGCCAAGGTTTGCGCTGATTTTTTGAATAGAATCCGTCTTGATATCCAGATTATAGAGACCCATTACTGATCCAATTCAGTCTACCGCAAATCCAAAAATCAGTGCAACCGGTCCACTGCGCAGCAGTGGCTACCTTGGAGGATGGTCAATGTCTTTTGGAGCTTTGGCAGGGAAAAAGGAAAAGTGCTTCCGGTTTCAAGGAGCTTGACGGTAACACTTAATGAGTTAGCAGTAGGTCTACCTGATGGTGAAGTTCTTCCAAACATCGATCAATGGTCTCAAGATGGGTTCGAAAGGAAAGCACTGCTAACCTTAAATACACTTTTCCATCAACTGTAGTAGAGGAGAGGAACACCTTTCCGCCTTCTTGAATTTTTTTGACCAGTTGCAAATTGAAGGCATCTATGTCTTGACCATCCTCCGGACAATAGCGAAATAGAACCACCGATAAGTCAGGTTCTGGGCCAACTTCAAATCCGGTAGACTCTTTTAGGAATTGATGGAAATACCGCGCGAGTAGAATCTTTTCATTCAAGGCATGCTTAAAGCTGTTCAAACCAAAGAGGCGCAGCGGAAGCCACATCCGAAGTCCTCTGAAATGTTTACTCAATTCGGGAGACAGATCGGCTGGTGACCACTCCTCCGTAGCTCTCAAAGTGTCCTGCATGTAATTGGCTTGGTAAAAGTGAGATTGCTGTAGCAAAGCACCATTTTTGACCAATACTGCTCCAGTACCGTATGGAAGAAACAATCCCTTGTGTGGATCGATGACCAGAGAATCGCTCAACTCAATCCCTTCGAAATGTTCTTTCACTAAATCTGAAAGCACAAAAAAACCGCCATAAGCTCCATCAATGTGGTACCACAATCCCTCTTTTTGGGCAATTTCTCCCAATTCCTTCAATGGATCAACTGCACCCGTATCCGTCGTTCCTACCGAGGCCACCAATAAAAAGGGTCGAAGCCCGGCTTTTCGATCTTTGTTCAACAGCAATTGAAGCGCCTCTGGCTGCATTCGAAACCGTTCGTCCACCGGCACCTCATGCAGTTTGGCCTCCGCCAAACCTGCAATGCGTAAGGCTTTGTTTACCGCATGGTGCACCTGCGCAGTACAATACACCACAGCCTTTGGGATGTCAGCACAACGTAACTGATGCGCTTCGCGTGCCGTAACAATGGCCGTGAGTGTTGCAATAGATCCTCCCGAGGCAAGGCTGCCGGCAGCTGTTGCAGGATAGCCAATGAGTTGGGCCATCCATTCTAATAGTCGGTTTTCGAGTCGAACCGCTCCGGGAGAGGCAAAGTAAATACCCGCATACCGGTTGGCAATCGCAGCTATAAAATCGCCAATGGCTGATGGATACACTCCACCACCCGGGATGTAACCCAAATGACCTTCTGATGCTGGATCAAGACCATGCGCATCGATTTCATTCCGAATAAAATCCAATGTTTCGGCCATCGGTAGCGGATGATCCTGAATGAAATCATTCCACTGCTCAGGTTTTCCCTTAGAGCCAGTGAAAACAGGCCTCTTCTCAAAGCCGGCAAAAAATGCTTCTGCATACCCTCCAGCCGCTGCTAACCATTGCTGGCGTGTTTCTGCCTCCGGTTCGAGTTTCCTGCTGTACTGAGCAATAGAATTGATTTTTTCGCGTAAATCAGGTAACTTCATGGTTGCGATTTTCACAATACTACTTAATCCAACACATCGATCAATAGGCCATAACCCGAGAAAACATGCTTTTTCCCGGGAAAACTTTGAATGCTCCAACCATTTGGAGATTCACCTGCATCTTTCAAACAGCAGAGGCATTCCTTCCGCATGAAGTATTCTGACCAGAGTAGCGAGCAAGACCTTATTCTAGGGTGTCAAAAAGGGCATTCTCAGGCACAAAGGTTTTTGTACAAACGGTTCTACAGTAAAATGAAGAGCGTTTGTATGCGTTACGCCCGTGACCCTGATGAGGCAGAAGAAATGCTCAATTCTGGATTTTTAAAAGTTTTCAATGCCATCAACCGCTATGAGGCCAGAGGGTCTTTTGAGGGTTGGGTACGGAGAATTGTCTTGAATAGTGCGTTAGAACACATTCGAAGGCAAGTCAAATACCGGGAAACGCTCACCTTCGATACATATCACGAAGGTTCAGTTTCTTGTGATGCCGTCGAAACCTTGATGGTAGAAGACCTGTACAAAGTGATTCAGAAACTGCCTACCATGCAGCGAATGGTATTTTGTTTGAATTTGTTGGAAGGGTATACCCACAAAGAGATCGGAGAATTGCTAAGTATTCCGGCAGGTACCTCAAAATGGCACTTGTCAGAAGCGAAAAAACAATTTTCTAAGCTTGCTAAAACCTACTATAGTAGATCGTATCAGAAATGAACCAAAAGGATCAATACACCGAAAAGTTGCTCAAAGACCGCATTGAGCAGCACACTTTCGAATTTTCGGAAGACCGGTGGGACGCAATGGCTTCCATGCTCGAAAGCCAACCCCAACCTGTGGCTTCCCCGTGGAGCTGGTTTGGTTTCTCCCTCAACAGCATCATGGTTCTTATTGCCGGTGCCGGAACTTTTCTCCTGGGATTGGTCCTGGTTTCCCCTATCGATACTGTCAATGCCGAAAATGCTGCTGCGGTCGCAGCGTTGAAGCCATCCCTCTCAGACAACATAGAACAAACTCAATCAATATCACCGTATTCATCACCAATCGCTTCGTTTTTTACAACCGAAGGTACCGATCGAAGCGAAGGAAATGGCACCATTGCATCGGCTCATTTATTTCCAATTATAGAAAATAAAGCAAAAGATAACGCAGTTGCATCTGCCCATGTTCCTCGCAACGAAAAGGTTGCTTCTGCTTCAAAGAGTAAGTTAGAACCACAGAATGCGTCCGTCCAAAAAAGCTCTATATATCCAACGGGGCAAGTTGCTGCATCGAGTGAAGTTGCTTCCTCATTGGCGCAGAAGGAAACGGCTACAGCTTCAGTATCAGAAAGCCAGCCGCTTGGTCTTGTAAATAGCGCTACTGGAAAAGCAACCGATAGTGAAATGAATCAGAATGCTTCCGTCACTCTTCAGGTGGAAGTGTCTCCTGGCCTTATGGCCGGAGATCAGGCTGAATATCAGGAAGAAGGCGAAGCTGCCATTGCGAAAAAGCGATTGCCTTCCAACCTTGGTTTGAATAAAAACAATTCCCGGGGTATTGCACTTCGCGACATCAACCGAGGAGGCCGTGGTCGTTTCCGCATGCACCATGTGAAGGGAGCCGCCCATATCCGTAGAACCAAAAAAGGATTGCGCTGGGGCAATGCTTCCCATCAATTCAACAACAGTCAGCTCTTCAACATTTGGGACAACCCCGCCTATGTGGGCGTAGAAGAAGGACAAAACCTCATTATTCAAGCCAATCGCTCTTGGTTGGGCATGTACCGGCCTAAAGGACGTGGGTTAGATTCTGATTTGAAAAACCGTTCTTTCTACCGTTCACCTACCAATTATCAAATTGGTTACTACGGTCACTTAGGCGGAAAACACCGTACTGCACTTGGAATATATGTAGAAGATGAAAACCAGCGTTTGCTGAGACAAACCAGAATAAACGCCTCCATATCACACAAATTTTCACTCAGCAAAAAGCAATACCTGAGCTTTGGACTCAATGTGGCTTACACCCAAAATCAGGTCTTCTTCAACGAGCTCTATTTTCCCGATCAGGTGGATCCTCGCCAAGGTGTGATTTACAACACTTTGGACCTTCCGGTTACCAAGTTTACCCGTTCGGTTGACTTTTCGTTGGGAATGTTCTATAGCTATCGGAAATTCTATGCCGGAGCAGCGATCAATCAATTTGTGCAACCTCGGATAACCTACTTCGAAGAGGCAGCGATTCCAGAGCGCGACCTTCAACGTGAGGTTCACATGGCCAGTGGCTTCGATGTAGACCTTTCCAAGAAATTTACCCTTAGCCCATCGGCAACGGTAGAGGTGAATGCTAAAGGTATCGAGTTGAACCCGGGTTCATTTGTAAAATACAACAACCAATACATGTTTGGGCTTTCTTATAGAAACCTCAACGTAGTAACTGCCCATGCTGGTTGGCTCTTAGCCGATCACATGCGATTATTGGTCGCCGTAGGAACTCCTACCCAAGCAGACTTGCTTGACTATGGCCGTATCGCCTATATGGAGGCAGGTTTGCGCTATCAGTTTGGCAAGCGTACCCACAAAACCTCAATTTTGGTGTATGATTAATTCCGCCTTGAGGTGGAGTGTTGCAGCACTGGTACTATTGACCGGCTGTACAACAGACGATGACAATCCGGAGTGCACCCGTACGATTGAGTCCAGCATCACTGTTGTAGTGGAAAACGCCGGCTATGTATGTCTGTATGCTGATCAAACCGCCGAATTGCGAGTACTACCCCGACCCGAAGCCACTTACTTGTGGAGTTCGGGAGATTCAACCGCCTCCATAGAGGTAGATCAACCAGGCATTTATTCGGTCTCCGTCAGTGATACCAACGGAAGTGTAGATTCCTTTCTGATTCAGTTGTATGATTGTAACCCACCCGACCTGGTGGCTATTCCAAGTAGCTTCACGCCAAATGGTGATGGGATCAACGATATTTGGTTTCCTGTCATTGCAGAATCGTGTGGTATAAATGTGCAAGTAAGAGATCTGGATGGGAATCGCATGTTTGAAACCAGTGATTTCACTGAAGCCTGGAATGGCGAAAACATATTCGAAAATTTGCCCGCCCCAATGGGTACCTACTTTTACACCGTCAACGTCACCTTTTTTAACGGAACTACTTCCGACTACACAGGTGAGGTGCTTTTGATCCGATAGCTTTCAGGGGTTCGGAGCGAAAGAAATAACTACTTTTAGTCCGATGCACTCCCGAACGCGCATTCTTCTTTTCCTGCTTCTTTTGGGATATACCCCAGGTTTTTACTGCCACGCTCAAGAAGCAACAACAGAAAAACCCAACCCAACCAGCATGGAGCCGATTTTAGAAAAATCGGCCAACCTGTTGCTTTCCATCGAAGAACAAGGCTACGAAGTGGTGCACCTTGAAGTGGACATCCTCAAAACCGTTAGGTACACCTACCGCTCCTTATATCCCGATTACGAATACGGTCTGCTAATTTTTGGCGATTACCGACTGAAATCAGTTCAGCTCAAGGTGTACCAAAATTTAGATGGTGCCTGGGCGCCAATCACTGGCCTAAAGACAGAACAACAGAACGGAAATACCTTAGTAACCTTCAAACCGCAAGCGTATGGCAAGTATCGGTTTGAGTGGATCGGTGAAGCATTTGTAGCCGAACAAACCGCTGGTCATGCTGGTCTGCTAATTTTCCATTAAGCCTTTGGAGTAGAATAACCAAGCAGTTCGTCCAAAGTGCCTGTAGAAACCGCATGATAGTTAGAGCGGTATTTACCATACAACTCCAACGCCCAATCCAGTTGATCACTTTCCTTCATAGCCGTGTAAATTGGCTCCAGAAACTTCCGACGACCCACTCTACTTAGAAAATCTTCCAGAGCGGGTTTAGCAGGAGCATACCGACCGTGAATGGCCCGAACAAACCACAAAGACAGAATTTCGCTATTGCCCGATTGGGTAAAGCCAAAGTTCTGATCCAATTCGGAAAGCTGTTTTTGGCTCATGTCCATAGGTAAGTTCCGCAAGAAGTGTTGCCACTCGCTCGATTTCCAGTTTTTAGTGCTAAGCTTTCCGGGATAAGCCCCTTCTTTCCAAAATTCAATGGCTTTCTCTACCGAAGCAAACCGTTCGGAGGCAATTGCAGGACAGTTGTTTGGAATACCAGGGCCATAGACCCAAGCCTTTAGATCAACCCCTTCTTTCATTCCTTCTTCAGTAAGTAAGTTGGATTCAAGATAGGAGAGGAAACCCTCCGTATCCATGCTTTGGAAAGCATGCGAATTGAAATAACTTTTCAAAAAGGCATCAAATTTTTCACGGCCTACCGTTTCCTCCAACATGCGCAGGAAGAAATAGCCTTTTTCGTAGGCGATATCCGTCAATCCCTCATCAGGATCACGTCCTTCGAGATCCAGCTTCAGGTGAGTGTCTTCTGCATCCAGTTTAGCCACCGTATGCTCTAAATCTTGAAAACCCAGTTGGGCCAGCATGTCCGCAAAGTCTTTTCCGTAAAGTGCTTCCATGATTCGGCGTTCGAAATACACCGTAAAGCCCTCATTCAGCCAAAAATCGTCCCAGGTGATGTTGGTCACCAGGTTGCCCGACCAGCTGTGCGCCAATTCGTGCGCCACCAAAGAAGTCAATGACCGGTCGCCTGCCAAAATTGTAGGAGTAGCAAAAGTGAGTCGTGGGTTTTCCATTCCGCCAAACGGAAAGCTTGGGGGAAGTACCAACACATCATAACGGTCCCAGACGTAATCGCCATAGAGGGCCTCCGCTGCATGTAGCATGTTTTCCATGTCTCCAAATTCGTATACCGCTGATTCAATCACTGAAGGTTCAGCGAAGACACCAGTTTTTTTGCCGATAGACGCAAAAACGAGATCTCCAGCTGAAAGTGCCATCAGGTAGGAGGGTATGGGTTGCTTCATTTGAAATTGATATTCCCCTGAGGCTGCTTTTTGGGTAGGGTTGGAGGCACTCATGACAGCGAGCATGCCTTCCGGGGCTTTTACCTCAGCGGAATAAGTAAAACGCACTCCAGGTACGTCCTGGCAGGGAACCCAGGTACGGGCAAGGATGGCCTGGCTCTGGCTGTATAGAAAAGGCATGGTCTTGTCCGCCGTTTGCTCCGCTGGAAGCCACTGCAAGGCTTTGCAAGAAGGGTCTGTCTCATACTCAACCGTTACGGTCTTGGTTTTTCCATCGATAGGGATGGCAAGCCCTTGGCCAAAAAGTTCATGAGCGGGTCCCAGGATAATGGGTAAAGGTTCATCCGACTGGTCATTTCTCACTGAGAGCACCTGCATTCCCCAAACATCCAGAAACACATAATTGGCTTCTTGTTTATGATCTAATGTCCAGGTAGCACTTCCTTTCACCACTTTCCGGTCAAAGTCTAAAGCCAGTTTTAAATCGAGATGACTGACCTTCACCGCCTCAGGTTGTGAAAAACTATGGTTTGTGATGGGGAAGTCAGGCTGCTTTAGGTCTTTTACTTCCACGTTTTCAGAAGTTGGTGACGGGCTGCCACATCCACTGAAAAACAAGACATTAACCACTAAAAAAAGCGCAAAGAGAATACGTACCATAATGAATTGCTATGAAGAGGGCCAAAGTTAGGGAAAGTACTATTTGGGAGTAGCGAATTACCGGCTTAAGTAATTTTCAGAAACTTTTGAAAGTTTAGAAACAAGTGTTATATTTGGTTTATGGAATTTGAAGAAGGACGAGAAAAATTTATACAAGCGTGGGGAACTTTGGGTTCAAGCTGGGGCATCAACCGCACCATGGCACAAATTCAAGCCCTTTTGCTTATCTCTCCTGAATCTATGACTACTGAAAGTATCATGGAGGAACTCAACATCAGTCGAGGTAACGCAAACATGAGCTTACGCGCTTTGATGGATTGGGGAGTGGTATTTAAGGAGAATCGTCCGGGAGAGCGCAAAGATTACTTCTACGCTGAAAAAGATATTTGGAAAGTAGCAGTACAAGTGACGCGCGAACGTAGAAGAAGAGAATTAGAACCCCTCATCAGAGTGTTGGGTCAGGTAGAAAGCGTGCCCCAAGAAGATGGGGAGGAGTATCAAGAGTTTAAAAAAGTGACCGAAGACATTAGCAAGTTCGCCGATAAAGTAGACGGTTTGTTTGACAAATTGGCCAAAGCCGATGAGCATTGGTTTGTAGGTAATTTTTTGAAGCTTCTTCGGTAGACTTTTTTTACCTACAAACTTTCAAAAAATATTGAAAATTCAAAAAATACTGATCATGCATAAACCAATCTTATTCTGGATACAAACCGCGCTCTTGGTTCTTGCAGTCGTTGCTAGTCTATTTGCTTGGGCTGGGCTTTGGATATGGCTGATACCCGGAAGTGTTCAACTACTACTCGCCTTGTGGGATACCATCGAACCCAATCATTTATTTCCAACCTCACAACCCAAAATTTATTGGTATTGGATGAGTGTATTTGCTGCCCTTGGACTTTGGGCGGTAGGTGTAGGGAGTTGGGTTGCCTTATTCCCCATGGCAATGTATGAGGTGTTTTCCTTCATAGTGGCCTTTCAATGGGACTTACCCGAAAAGCGAAGTAAGTTTTTACCCAATCTAAAATTCTGACTCTCTATGCAGTGGTTGCTGTAGCATTATGAATTGATCCTCAATCACAAATTATGGACATCGGACTCATTCTTTTCATTCAACTCTGCTTTTGCATCGGCTTGGGCTGCCTCAAAGTGATGAACGATACGGACTATTTTCCATTGTGGTTCTTTTTTGGCTTTTTCCAATTGTTGGTCGGCATTTTTGACCTTTTACGTTGGAGTTGGTTGCCCTCTATCCATCGAAAGAAACTAACCATCTATTGCATAATGGTGGTTGCCTATTTTGGACTTTTCGTTTTTGCCCCTTTTGATCCTCGTGCCGATAGTTTTTGGGTTTCTGGAATTCCTTGGATCATGGCGACTTGGCAGATAGGCAACGGTATTGTTCTATTTCGCAAAAGGCAACTCCAACAAAACTAAAACGGACGAGAAACATTCCCCAATACTGAGTACAACATGAAAACTCCCGATCATTACCTTTTACTCTTCGATGGAGCTTGTCCATTTTGCCGATGGTACTCGCTGCAGTTTGTAAACTGGAAGTTTTTAGCTCCTGAAAGCCGTCAAACTCTGCAATCTGCTTTAAGTAGCAATCCGGGAATTATACCTGATCCTGAGCGTGCGCGGCATGAAATCCCCTTGCTGGATCGCCAAACCGGGCGGGTACTCTATGGCATCGATGCCCTTTCGGCAATTCTGGCTTATCGTTGGAATTGGATTCGAATTCCGGTTCAATGGAAGTGGGTAAGATGGATTTTGCAACAGCTGTATATGTTTATTTCCTTCAATCGAAGAATCATTGCCGGAGAACGCCTTCAATCAGGAGCCTGCGAATGCGGTCCAACCAGGCACCCGGGGTATCAATGGACTTTCATTGTGGTTATGGCACTCACTTCTGTGTTTCTCAGTCTGTGGTTTGGTCATATAACTGCCCCGGTAATACAAGGTTTTTTTCCGTCTTTTTTGCCCATACATACCTTGCTTTTAGTAGGCACGGGATGGGCATTACAAGGCCTTGCCATTTGGTTCACTACGCCAAAAAAGCGGTTGGCTTATATAGGGACTTTATCTACCCTTGCTTTCACAGGGCTTCTGGTCTTGATAGGTGTGGCAATACCGCTTTTTAGTCTTTTTCCGGCAACCTTAGTGTGGGGCTGCATGAATCTTCTCATCTCAGTTAGCGCCAGTTTTATTTTCATGTGGAGTCAACACCGCAAACGCTTAAGAAGCCTTTGCTTGAATCAAACCTGGCATTTAACATGGACTTTCAATTTGTGGCTTAGCCTTTTCGGCTGGGTTGGATTACTATTTCTATAAACACTTTTCAATTATGGCAGTAGTCAATAAAACCGTTTCGTTTCCTATTTACGACTTGTTGCAACTCAAAACTTTTATTCTGGAAAGCAAAAGACCTCAATTGGGTAAGCCAATGACGAGGCAAGCATCTAAATCGAAATTAAGCTCTCCACATGTATTAGATCATTGAGCTTATGCTACCTCCTTTGCCCTTTTCCTATCGTGGCACACTCAACCAAGTCAAACTGGTAGCTTTTTCGGTTGATCGTGACGAAATCGTTCCGCGACTTCCTGATCCACTGCGAATGCTTCCCTGGCGTAACCGTGCCATTATCACGTTGGTAAACGTGAAGCTGACAGAAATGCGCCCGGCCGGTTTCCCTCGAAAATTAGGGATCAATTACCAGCACCTCGCATTTCGCCTGTCGGTAGACGACAGTCACCTGTTTGGAGGAAAGTCCAAAGGCATTTTTTTCTTAGACTCTTTTACCAACCAACCTTGGATCAAAATGTCTGGCAATATGGCTTCCAGTTACCGGTTCAACCTGGCTCGGATCAAAGACGATGATTACCTCTGTGAACTACGTGCTGAGGACCGGTTTTTCCATTATGCTTACAGCGATGCCCAACCTCAGCGTCCCGATAAGGCGCTTTTTCGAATGGTCAAGCGATTGGATCGGGCATATGCTGAGAACTTGGGAAGGGTTTATTGTACCCAAATCATGAGAAAAGAGTGGCCGATTCAATGGAAAAAACTCTACCATCTGGAAACCAATTTTTTTGAGACAGCTCGTCCTGAAGGAATGTTTACGGTTCAAAAACCCATTGCCTACCTCTGGAAAGCGCCCGTCAAAATTGCTCCAAACCTTTGGGAACGAGTAAGCAACGCGTGGCAACCGAAGACTCCCTTCTTAAAACCAACCTGAGCAATGCCCCAATTGGAACTTACCACCCGAATTGCCGCTCCACAAAACCGGTGTTTCAACCTCTGCAGGAGTATCGACCTTCTATGTGACAGCATTAGCCCCAATCTACGCCAGCCTCGGAATGCTCCTGCATCCGGGCTGGTAGTAGTTGATCAAATTGTTGAATTGGACGCCATGCAATGGGGTTACCGCTGGGTGCACCGTTCTAAGATTACTGCGTTAGAAACGAGCTATCATTTTCAAGACATTATGGTAAGTGGTCCTTTTAAAGCGTTTACGCACGATCACTATTTTGAAGCCAATGGTGCTGAAACCCTCATGCGTGACCGCTTTTTTTACGAATTACCTTTTGGATGGTTGGGAAAGGCAGCCAACGACTTGGTAGCGCAAAAAACACTCCGTGCCTTGCTGGAACGACGAAACCGCGCTTTAAAGGCCACTGCAGAAACTGAAGCTTGGAAAAGCTACCTGTAGCACTGGCAGTTTCTCCGCAATTTTCTCAATTTTGAAGGGCATCAAGCAGGACAAACCATCGTGGCAAACATCGACTTATCGGAAGCAGATTGGCAACAGCTTACTGCCCAGGGAATTACCTCAGTACAAATCCAACAACAGATTCAATGGTTTAAAACAGGCTTTCCATTTGCCGATTTGGTGCGCCCTTGTACCCCAGGAGATGGGATCGTCAGTCTTGACGACCAATTAGATCATTACATCAATGTATTCCATAACCGAATAGCTCAAAGTGAGTTGCTCAAATTTGTTCCGGCTTCGGGTGCAGCTACCCGGATGTTCAAACAGCTCTTCTTAGCGCAAGAAAATCCAGACTATCCTGATGTTCAGCAATTTGTACAGCAGCTCAAAAATTTCGCCTTCTATCGCGATTTACAAGATACTTTAGAAGAGCAAGAACAATCGGTTGACGCTCTTCAGCAGCAAAAACAATCAGCCACTTTGGCTGATGCCCTGCTTTCGTCGAAAGGATTGCATTATGGCCAAATGCCAAAAGGTTTGATTGCTTTTCACCAATACGAAGAAATCCCTCGAACGCCTTTAGAGGAACACCTTGTGGAGGGTGCAATGTATGCGCAGTCTGCCGACGGGATAGTGCGCTTGCACTTTACGGTTTCGGAAGAACATCTGGCCCGCTTTAAAAACAAGTTGACAGCGGTGGGCAAAGAATATGAATCCCGTTTCGGTGTGAGGTATGAGGTCACTTTTTCCTTGCAAAATCCGGCTTCGCAAACTCTTGCAGTAGACCCTGATAATCAACCCTTTCGGGATGAAGCTGGACACTTGGTACTGCGGCCCGCCGGCCATGGCGCTCTGTTGGAAAATTTGGGTGCTTGTAATGCGGATGTGGTGTTTATCAAGAACATCGATAATGTGCTGCCTGATTACCGAAAAGAACCTACCATACGCTATAAAAAGGCACTTGCGGGCTACCTGTTGGAAGTGCAACAAGAACAGTTTGCCTTGATCCGAAAACTGAAACATTCGCCAGATGAAACTGCACATGCAGCAGCAGAGGAATTCATCCTGCGAAAGTTTGGACGAAAGCTACCTAATTCCAGTACAGAAGCCTTGATCAGTCAACTCAACAGACCCATTCGGGTTTGCGGTATGGTGAAAAATCAAGGTGAACCTGGCGGAGGACCCTTTTGGGTGCGCAACAAGCAAGGAGAAATCTCGGCTCAAATCGTTGAGAAAGCTCAGATTGACCCCCAAAATAAGGACCATCAAGAACACCTCTCCAACGCGACACACTTTAACCCGGTAGACTTGGTTTGTGGGCTACGCGATTTCGAAGGCAAGCTCTTTTGCTTGCCCGATTTTTCTGATCCAGACACGGGATTTATCTCTATAAAATCGCAAGGTGGACGAGAATTAAAGGCCCAAGAGCTACCCGGGTTGTGGAACGGTGCCATGGCACATTGGAATACCATTTTTGCAGAGGTTCCGCTTGAAACCTTCAATCCGGTGAAAACCGTAATTGATTTGCTCAAACCGGAGCACCAACCCGAAGCCATTACTCCTTCAGCCGGGTCGTAACCTTTACTTCATTGTGTAGGGTGCGGTGCACCGGACATTTATCAGCAATTTCAAGCAGTCGTGATTTTTGCTTTGCATCCAGATCTCCCTCTATTTCTATCACACGATCAAAGTGGTCGATTTTGGAACCACTTTGTTCTGGACGATCACAGTCCTCCCGGTGTTGTTTGCCATGTTCTAAATGGACGGTAACCGATTGCAGGTCCCATTTCTTGCGGTTGGCGTACATCCGTAAAGTCATCGCAGTGCAAGCACCAAGGCTAGCGGTAAGCAGATCATAAGGAGTAGGGCCAAAGTCGTTGCCGCCGACAGATGTTGGTTCATCGGAGACGAACCGGTGTTTACCAGCCTTTACCTGCGATGAATAACCTTCGTCTGCATCATTTCTCACTACTACTGGCCGATTCGAGCTTAGGGTCTCCTCTTCTTTTTTCTCCAAATATCCGTTGGCCCAGGCTGCAATCATTGTTCCGGCATAGCTTGAGTCCGATTTTTTGGTCAGCAGATGATCTGCCTCATTGAGTGAAATAAAGCTTTTAGGGTGTTGTGCAGCTTTATAAATACGGGTAGCATTGGAAATGTCTACTGTACGATCTACCGGTGAATGAAGAATGAGCAGCGGAAGGTTGATCTCATGGATCACTTTATGTTCCTCAACCTCGATAAGTGCATCTAAAAACTCCTTCTTAATTGTAAAATCACGACCTCCAATGCTTACTGCGGCTTGTCCCTTTTCCTGAATCTCTTGAATACCTCCTGCAAAAAGATGGGTGACGTGCTCGGGATCGTAAGGAGCACCAAGGGTGGCAATTGCCTTGAGTGATGGAATCTTGCTGGCGGCACATAGCACTGCAGCACCTCCGAGCGAGTGGCCAATCATCAAAGTGGGAGCTTGGTATGCGTTGTTCAGAAAGTTGGCAGCAGCCACTAAATCGCCAACGTTAGAAGCGAAATTCGTATCCGCAAATTCACCTTCACTTTCTCCCAATCCGGTAAAGTCAAACCTTAAAACGGCAATGCCTTCCCGAGTCAAAGACCGGCTGATGTTTCGAACCGCTGTAAGGTTCTTATTACAAGTGAAGCAGTGTGCGAAAATGGCATAAGCATGCGGGTGCGTATCGAGGGGTAATTCAAGCCGTGCAGAAAGCTTTTGTCCAGCAAAATTGCTGAAAGAGACTTTTTGAGAATGCATAGAACCGAGAATCAGCTTTGGTGACTAAGCCTTAAAAGTAATACCAGGAATGGAATGAAATTGTCGTGTATAGCACATTTAAAAGCTCAATACGGAAGCCCGATTTTCCGATAGATGAATCCGAGCAGCCAACTCGGACCAATCAATAGGAACTGAATATCTTGAAGAAAGGAGGGCTTTTTTCCTTCCACTTTGTGACCGTAAAACTGACCGATCCACGCAACGATAAACACAATCAAAGACACCATCCACAACGGTGCGACTTGTGCATCTTCCACCATTCGAACCGCCATCAACATCCCAAGAGAAACCATTGCCATCCCTAAAAACATAGTAAAGGAAAGCCTCAAATAGAACAGAAGTCCTAAAAAGAGTAACACCAATCCCCAATGGCCAAAAGGAGCTAATGCAGCTGGCAGTAGGCTGGAGAAATAATCGTGAGGAATACTTGCTAACAGACCTATGACACTAAAAAAGATGAGCGGCACGCAAATCCAGTGTACCAGCTTGTTGAACGAATTTTGATGGCTCTCTCCATAGGCATCGAACCAGTCTTGCATGCTTCTCATAGGTTGGGAATAGTTAGGATGATATTCCCTAAAAGTTAAAACAAAACTGTCGAATAGGAGAGAGCTCCAGGTTTAGCCCAGCTCTAACTCTTCAATGATCGAGTCGATTCGGGACAAAAGACGGGCCTGTTCCTGTGGGAATTCCTTTTTGGTTTCCAGCTTTCCTACCACGCTGAAATAAAACTTAATCTTAGGCTCGGTTCCAGAAGGGCGGGCGGTGATTTTACTGCCATCAGCAGTGATAAACTGCATCACATTGGAACCGGGAAGCGAGATAGGGGAGTTGGTACCGGTAGTGGTGTTCATTTCAGTAGAGGACTTAAAATCGCGAATGGCAACCACCGCTGAGCCACCCAAAGTGGTTGGAGGAGTGTTCCTGAACCGTTCCATGAGTTGGGCGATTGCCTCCGCTCCCGTTTTCCCTTTCTTCGTAAATGAAACCAATTTTTCTTGGTAATAGCCGTGTGTTTGGTACAACTCGAGTAGCCTTTCGAAGAGAGAACTGTTTTTTTCGGCCGCGTGGGCAGCCGCTTCACAAAGCATTACCGAGGAGATTACGGCATCTTTGTCGCGCACAAAATCGCCAGCCAGGTAACCGTAACTTTCCTCACCACCGCCAATAAAAGCGCGCTTGCCTTCTTCTTTTTGAATCAGTTCTGCGATGTACTTGAAACCAGTTAGTGTTTCAGGACATGGAACTTGGTACGAAGCCGCAATGCGTGAAATCAAATCACTGGTCACCACGGTTTTGGCCACAAATTCTTTTCCTTTCAGCCGATTATTGGCCTTCCACTGTTGTAATAAGTAATCAACCAATAACGAGCCGGCTTGGTTGCCATTCAATAACACCAACTCACCTTCTGGATTGCGAACTCCGATGCCTACCCGATCGCTATCAGGGTCAGTACCCAATACAATGTCCGCTCCTTCGGCCTTAGCCTGGTCTAACGCCATTTCCATAGCCGAATTTTCTTCCGGGTTAGGAGAGGCTACCGTGGGGAAATTACCATCCGGAGTAGCTTGAGCTTCAACGATCGATACCGATTCAAATCCCATGCGCTGAAGCGCCTCGGGTATACTTTGAATTCCGGTTCCATGCAGCGATGTGTAAACAATCTTTAGATTGCTTTTGCCTTGGCGAAAGCTAAGGCCCACCACCCGATCCAAATAAGCCTTGTCCAGAACTTTTCCAATTGAGTGAATGAGGGCTTCATTGGCATCAAATTTTACTTCCTCTACCGATTGAATCTGGCGGACTTTTTCGATGACATTTCGATCATGAGGCGGTACCAATTGACCGCCATCTTCCCAGTACACTTTATAACCGTTATATTCTTTTGGATTGTGAGAAGCTGTGATTACCACGCCAGCCTTGCACCCCAGATGCCGAAGTGTAAAACTAAGTTCTGGAGTAGGGCGGAGGCCATCAAACAAGTACACTTCAAATCCGTTTGCTGAAAAAACTTCAGCTGTAGTTCGTGCAAAAAACGGACTGTTGATTCGTGAATCGTGGGCAATGGCCACTTTATGGTGGCCCGGCCCAAAGCTAGCCCTTAGGTAATTGGCCAAACCTTGTGTGGCCATTCCGATAGTGTAACGATTGATGCGGTTGGAGCCGGCTCCCATCACCCCACGAAGCCCACCGGTACCAAATTCTAAGTCCTTATAGAAAGCATCTTCCAAACCGGCTGGATCGTGATCCATCAAATGCTGAACAGCATCTCGGGTTTCGGAGTCAAAGGCAGGGGAAAGCCATTTTTCGGCTTTGGAACGAAGGATTGGATCCATAAGGCGTTAGTTGAAAAGGTGAAGATTGGGAGGCAAAATTAGCGGAAAACAAACAATCGAGACATCTCTACTTTTTTTCAAAGATTAGATAATCAATAACCCTCCTCAATCGAAAGCCTGAAAACAAAAACGGCGACCCTTTGGAGGCCGCCGTTTCCTTATTTGGTTTAATGGTTTTAATAAATACGTACTTCCACACGCCGGTTCTGAGCCCGTCCTTGAGGGGAATCATTGGTTGCCGCAGGGCGGCTGAATCCGTAGTGTTTGGTAGTAATTCGCGATTTGTCAATACCGCGAGAGATGAAGTAATCTTTTGCTGTCTTAGCCCTTACTTGCGAAAAGCGATCATTCACTTGTTCCGTACCTACGTTATCTGCGTGCCCTTCAATTAAAATTTTAAGCTCAGGGTTGGCTTTAAGAGTGTCCAATAGTTGGTACAATTGGAAGCGGGTAGCCCGTGTAAGGTTGTAAGAGTTGAACTCAAAAAGAATGACTGCGGTAGCATCACTGGCCGGGTAGGTAGGAGGCGCAGGTTTTTCTGGTTCAGCAGGCTTGGGGTTTTCAACAGCAGGCTCGGTTTGCTTCGGTGTTTGAGCAATTGGTTTTTCTATCGGTTTGTCTGGTGCTGGTTTGTCCACCGGTTTCTCCGTTACAGGATTCGGATTCGGAGGGGTAGGAATTGGAACATCCGGGTCTTTTTCATCTATAGCAGCCAGTGTTTTAGCATCAGGACGTAAGGTTTGAAAGGCGAAAGTGCCTTCAGATTGGAGTTGTGGCGATATCGTCTCTCTGCCATTATCATCCACGAACACAATCTCTGCCTTATCCTTGAATCGAGCATCTTTTTCAGCTACCCTGATCAAGTATTTAGTTTCCGGGTCTAGCTTAGTGAAGACGAAATTTCCGTTCTCATCCGTCTCTACCGTTTGAATGACTTGATCATTTTCATCCAGCAACTCTAAGGCAACGTTAGATTGGCTGAGGCTGTTGTATTTGAAGGTACCTCCAAGTTCAGAATCGTCGGTTGGAACTACCATTGGAGGCAGACTTTCCACCTTTTCGCGATTCAGAGAGTTAAAGGCAAACAATCCTTCACTATCAGCATCAAGTATTGCTACCTTTTCGCCATCCTGATTGACCATAAACAGTTGGGCATCTTGCATCGTCTCATCGTCGATTCTGATCAGGTAATTTTTATCCGGGTCTAATTGCGAGAAAGAAAAGTTTCCGTACTGATCTGTTCTTACTGTCTGAATTACCTGGTCATTCTCGTCCAGCAGGTAGAGCGTCTGGCCTGCCTGGGGCAAGTTGGCATATTCAAAAACTCCAGAAATATCAGTTGTAGCCAAAGCCGCAGGCTGAATAATATCCACTTCAAACAAATCACTCAACTCTCCGGCCCGGTCACTGGAGAAGTAGGCCTTGTCATTTGTACCAATAAAGAAGTATCCATCAAAGTCTTTGGAATTTACTTCCGTAAGATTAATGGGCGCGGACCAATTGGTCCAGGTATCATCAAGTCTTTCCACATAGAAAATATCCGCATCGCCCTTGCCCACGTGTCCATTACTCGAAAAATAGAGCCGTTGTCCATTATCATCTAAAAAAGGAGAAATTTCGAACCCCGTGGTGTTCACCATATTACCCAGGTGTATCGGTTCGCCCCATTTGCCCTTTTCGTTTTTTAGTGAAACATACAAATCTTCCTGTCCTACAGTATTAGGACCAGTCATGGAGATAATGATAACATCACCGCTACGGTTCACATAGTATCCTTGATGGAATTCCCGTTTCGAAATGCTGGGAATCTTTAAACGCTTGGGGCGCTTCCAACTTCCACCTTCTTCCTGATAAGAAAAAGCCAAACCGCGATTGAGGTTTCTGTTGGTACCATAAGAATACAAAAGGTACAAGATGTTTCCATCCAGACTAGTCCCGGTTACCGCATTGTTCTCAGGGTTATTGAGATTGCCCATGTTATTTTGTGGAGCAGTCCATCCGTTACCATCCCGATTACTATACCAAATGTCTTGGCCACTTTCTTCACCACCAATATTGTTAGGGTGAAAGGTTCTAACGAAGTAAAGCGTATTACCATCCGCGGAAACGTGAGGCATATTCTCCTCTGCCGTAGAGTTAATTTCCGATGAAAGTTTAACCGGATTACCAAACTTCAGCTTAGATGTTTGCCCCCATACTGGAGACAGTAAGAGCAAACAAACAGCCAGTGAGAAAGAAGTAGATAACTTCATCATATCAGAAGGTAATTTTATTGGCCTTATTCAGCATGATCCCCAGTACCACCTCGTGGCTTCCAGAACTGTATTGCTGCAGCTGAGAAGTGGTGAAATCATAAGCATAACCGAACTTGAGCATGTCGCTAATAGTCATTCCTACCATTCCTACAATAGCATCGTTCTGACGATAAGAAACGGCTCCCCAGATTCTTTGGCGGTAGTCGAACTTTGCAGAAATATCGAATGAAACAGGTAATGGGTCCAAATAACGCACCAGGAAATTAGGGGTAAAAGTAATCTCGGGAGTAAGGTATAATTTGTAACCAGCGGTTAGAAAATGATGCATCTTCCGCTCATTTCCTGTTACCGCATCCCCAAGGGTCACTTCATTTTGAAGTAACTGCGCAGTAGAGTATCCGATATACAACTCATTGTTGTAAAACCATGTGCCAAAGTTTAAGTCCACTACAGTCGAGGTATTCGTATTACCCTGAAAAGCAGCATAGATCGGATCTTCGAGTACCTCAGGGCTGACCTTAGACCGATCGAAGAGTATCTGTGTGGCACCAACTGATGTCCCCACCGACCAGGTAAAGGTTCTGGAGATAGGGAGGTGGATAGCATATCCAGCGTTGCCAATCGTTTGCCGGAATGCACCAGCTTCATCTGAAGCAATAAAGCCTCCAATCGCATGGCGCAGCTTGCGCTTCGGATCATAGCGGTTATAACGATTTGGTTTACTGATCCTCAGAGAAGCAGGCTTGTAGGAGGGTTTCTTAAACTTAGTTAGCGAAGTGTTAGCACTTGCGTAGTAAGTCTGAGGAGAACCCTCAATACCCGTCCACTGCTTTCGATAGCTGAGGGTGATATCAAGGTAAGGCTCGATACCGGCAGCAGCGGGATTAAGCACAAACGGATTTTGCTGATACTGGCTATGCTGACCCAGCTGCTGGGCAGCAAGACCATTTGAAATCAGTAAGGCAATGGCCCAAAGGAAAATTTGTTTTTTCATGGCCTTAATTATTTAAGAAGCGTGATAGAACCAGTAAAGGTTCGGTTCTCAGGATCGTTCAATTCAATGATGTAGAAATAAGGACCGAATGGCAGATCTTTTCCAGCATTAGTTCCGTCCCATGGGTCGTCATATCCAACAGATTCGTAGACAACTCCTTGCCATTTATCAAGGATAACCACCTTAGCATTTGGATAGTTACTGATTCCCAAAATCTTGAATTCATCATTGATTTGATCGTTGTTCGGAGTGACCAGCGTGTAAATTGTAATGCTGTCCGTTACGTTCACCGTCATAGAGTCGGTTACCGGGCACAGACCATCCAAGGTTACCGTCAAGGTGTAAACCGTTGTCTCCGGAGGAGATGCATCCGGATTCTCACTGGCTGGGAAGTTGAGGAAGGTGGTCGGTGTCCACAGATACTCAATGTTACCCGCAGTAGCAGAAACGTTAGGTTGTAGGGTAGCTACCTCTTCTCCCTTAGTGATTGTAAAGTCAGGACCAGCGTCAACTAGTGGTAGGTCATAAACGGTGACCGATACTATGGCCGACGAGTCAGGACATGGTGTAAGACCAGGAACCGTATATACATAATCTCCGGCCAAATCAGACCCAGGAGTGAATACACCCGAGTGAGGTTGTCCATCTGGATCAGTCCAAGAACCTCCGGCATCAGGTGTGCCATTCAGGATGTCAATGAGGTCAAATCCAGCATCATTCACACAAACTGTAATGGCACCATCTTCCCCTGGGTTGGGTCGAGCGTTGACCGTTACTGTAAAGCTGCAAGTATCAGAGTTACCTGCGGAGTCGGTAACCACGTAGGTCTCAGTAGTTACTCCAATTGGGAAGGTAGAACCTGAACCCAATCCTGCAATCTGGTTGGTGGTTAAACCGCCAGAACAGTTGTCGGTTCCTACCGGAGGAGTATAGAAGACTACCTCATCACATGAAACAATGTCAGCAGGACAAACAATTGTTGGAGCCTCATTATCCAGAATCGTGATGGTGAAGGAACAAGTATCCGAGTTTCCGGCAGTATCAATTGCGATGTAAGAAACCGTGGTAACTCCAACTGGGAAGATCGCACCTGAAGTGTGAGAAACAATCAAGGTATCGATGCCACAGTTGTCTGTCGCTTGAGGAATTGTCCAGGAAACGAGTGCACCGCAAATTCCGGCATCGTTGTTAATGGTAATGTCAGCAGGGCATCCGGTGATGCTTGGCGCTTCGTTGTCGGTCACAGTGACGGTGAAGCTACAAGTGTCCGAATTACCAGCCGAGTCACTTGCCACAAATTGATTGATGGTAACCCCAACTGGGTAGGTAGACCCTGATGGGAATCCTGCAATTTGAGTAACAATCGCACCAGGACAATTATCTGTCACTACCGGTGCGGTGAAAGTAACGACAGCACCACATTGGTTCAGGTCATTGCCCACTACAACATCAGCAGGGCATACAATCACCGGAGCTTCTGAATCTACTACTGTAACTGTAAAGCTGCAGGTATCAGTATTACCTGATGCATCTGTTACCTCATAGGTCTCAACCGTAACTCCAATTGGGAACAATGATCCACTACCCAACCCGGAGATCAATGCAGTGGTACTACCAGGGCAGTTATCTGCTCCAACAGGAGCCGTGTAGGTAACAGTCGCACCACAGGCACCTGGATCGTTGCTAACCGAAATATTGGCAGGGCAAGCAATCGTTGGCAACTCCGTATCCACCACCTCTACAGTGAAGGAACAGGTATCAGTATTTCCAGAGACATCAGTTGCCACGAAGGTATTCGTGGTAATACCAACTGGGAATGCAGAACCACTTGGCAATCCAGCAAGTTGTGTAAGTGTTGCACCTGGACAGTTGTCGCTAATACTTGGTGCAGTAAAGCTTACTACAGCAGAACATAGACCTGCATCATTGTTTGTGCTAACGTTTGCAGGACAAGTGATGACCGGTGCCTCGGTATCTGTTACTACAACATCAAATGAACATACAGAAACATTACCTGCGGTGTCAGTAGCTGTATAAGTGACAGTGGTCGTACCAGCCGAGAAAGTACTTCCAGGAGTATGTGAACTCACAAACGAAGCAATTCCGCAGTTGTCCGTTGCCGTTGGAGCAGTCCATGTGGCAACGGCGGTACACAACCCTGGATCGTTGTTAAGGGAAATGTTTGCCGGACAGTTAGCAACAATCGGAGCAGTTGTATCCGAAATCGTAACTGTAAAGCTACAAGTGTCTGCATTGCCCAAACTATCGGTAGCTACGAAAGTGTTGGTTGTTACCCCAACAGGGTAAGAGGAACCACTTGGCAGTCCACCAATTTGCGAAATCGTAGTGTTCGAGCAATTGTCTGTTGCAGTAGGCAGTGCGAAGGAAATCACCGCTCCACAAGCACCAGAGTCGTTTGCTTGCGTGATGTTGGCAGGACAGGTAATGACCGGAGCTTCCACATCGTTGATGGTAACATCGAAACTACAAGTATCCGAGTTGCCCGCTGAATCAGTCACCACAAAGGTGTTCGTGGTGGTTCCAACTGGGAACGTAGCCCCACTGGCTAATCCACCAATCTGTGAAAGAATAGGACCTGAACAGTTGTCATTTGTGATAACCGTGTAAGTAACTACCGCTGAACACTGACCTGCATCGTTATTCTGTGTGATATTAGCAGGACAAGAGATGGTTGGAGCCTCTGCATCGTTTACAGTAACATCAAAGCTACAGGTATCCGCATTGCCATTAGAGTCAGTGGCCACATAAGTATTAGTGGTTGTTCCAACCGGGAACACTGCTCCACTTGCCAATCCAGCAATCTGAGTTACTACAACCCCTGGGCAGTTGTCTATAGCTGTTGGTGCAGCATATGAAACTACTGCTGAACAAAGACCAGCATCATTAATAGTGACCACACTTGGTGGGCAAGTGATAGCTGGTGCACTTGTGTCGGTAACCGTTACTGTAAAGCTACAGGTGTCTGCGTTTCCAGCAGAATCAGTGGCAACGAAAGTATTTGTTGTCACACCAACTGGGAAGACTGCTCCACTTGCCAATCCTGCAATCTGCGTGATAGAGGTGTTGATACAGTTATCAGTGGCCGTAGGTAAGGTATATGTTACAACTGCACTACATTGACCTGCATCATTTCCTTGAGAAATATTCGCAGGACATGCAATTACCGGTGCAGTAGTATCCGCAACAGTTACCGTGAAGGTACAAGTGTCAGTGTTTCCAGCGAGGTCGGTAGCAACGAAGGTGTTCGTTGTTATACCTACAGGGAAAGTAGCACCGCTTGGCAAGCCTGCAATTTGACTTAAGGTTTCCCCTGGGCAGTTGTCACTTGTAGTTACGGTGTAGGTAACAATAGCTCCACAAGTTCCTGCGTCATTGTTCTGGCTGATGTTTCCTGGACAGGTAACAACTGGAGGTGTGACATCAGGAGTAGTTCCAATGGCAACTACTGCAGTATCTGAACACCCATTGTTGTCGGTAACGGTTACCGTATAAGTTCCTGCTGTAACACCAGCAATTGAATCATTTGTTCCACCGTTTGACCACAGGTAGGTGTAAGGCAATGTACCGCCAGTGACTGTGCTCGTTGCGCCTCCGTCGGACTGTCCAACACAAGAGACCTGATTGATGGTTCCACTACTCACTACCAGCATCACAGGTTGAGTGATGGTCACCGAAGTAGAATCGGTACACCCGTTAGCATCAGTAATGGTCACTGAGTAAG
>CALCCE010000097.1 GCA_937899835.1 uncultured Flavobacteriales bacterium
TCTCCGAATTGGAGATGCGCGCGCTGAAAGCCCAACTCAACCCCCACTTTATTTTCAATTCAATTGGCTCAGTGCACCACTACCTGCGCAACAATTCACCCGAAGAGGCAGCGCGATATTTGGAGCGTTTTTCGCGCGTGATGCGCCAAATACTGGAACATTCCGACTGCAAAGAATTCTCTCTGGAAGAGGAATTGGAACTCCTGCAAAATTACATCCGACTGGAATCGGAACGCCTGGACCACTCCCCCATTCAATTGGAAATCGATTCGAAAGGAATGGATTTGAAGGAAATTTTACTCCCGCCGGCCCTTTTTCAACCCTACATTGAAAATGCGATTTGGCATGGCCTGCGGCCTAAAAAGTCGGACCGTAAACTGCAAATACTGCTGTCAAAAGAGGCGGAAGCTTTGCGCATTGAAATCCGGGACAACGGCATTGGACGGCAAGCCTCCAAAAAATCGGGCAACACCCAGCGGGCCCACCGGTCTTTTGGCATGCGCATCGCCTCCGGGCGCTTGCGCCACCTCAACCATTCGGAGGAGAGTCCAATAGAAATTCTCGACCTCACCGACCCGGAAGGAGAAGCCATTGGCACCTCGGTACGGCTCAGTATTCCTTATAAACGAAAAGTGGCCTAAGCAGAAATTGCATCAGCATTGTACGCTTCCGTCTAAAATAGGTGATATAAAGGGGCTAACCTTGCGGGAAATCAATACCGAAAACCCATGCCTGTTCCCCGCTATGCCACCCGCGAATTCCATCGGTTCTATTTAAAGATCACGGCATTTGTGGTAGGATCTTTGGGTCCCATTTTTGCTTTGGGCTCCTATTCTCCAACCGCAGAACCGGCCCGTTTTACCTTGGACCTTGTGGCCTGGAACTTTTCTTCCTTCCATGCGCTGGATGCACCTACTGCACGTTTTCTTTCCGCCCTTATTGGAGGAATACTAATGGGTTGGGGGATGCTTATTTGGTTTTTGGCTACAAAAGTGCATGCCAAAGCACCCGAAGAGGTACGCCAAGCCGTGGTTGGGAGCATCTGCGTGTGGTTTGTATTCGATTCCGGTGGTTCCATTGCCTCGGGCAATGCGTTCAATGCGATGAGCAACACCTTGATCATGCTGATTGGCATGGGACCACTTTGGTGGCCTGCGCGAGGTTGAAACTTATTCAGCTTGCATTTTCAAAAAAAGAAATCTCATTAGAGCCCTGATTTCGATTGCAAGAACTGCTGCTCCTCGGGAGTAAATACACCTTCTGGAAATTGAAAATTGGCAGCAACCCAGCCCCAGACCATTTTCCCCGAAGTGTCAAATTCTAATTGGGCCATCTCCTTACCATGGTAGTATGATTTTTGGAAAATGATGGTGAGCGGCTCATCCCTCCTCACTTCTTTAACAATGCTTTCGCTAAAATCTCACCTCGAACTAAGTGTATTTTTCCGCCCCTGGTTCTCAACAAGAAGGCCAGTCAAGTGTTATTTCCCCAAGCGCTTTTTTCATGAATGTACTTTGGTTCAAACGCGATCTTCGTTTGCGCGACCAGCCTTCTTTGATGAAGGCTTTGCAAAGCGAAGGACCTACCCTGCTGTTTTATGCTTTTGAACCAAGCTTGCTCCAAGATGACCATTATTCCGAAAGGCATTTTCGTTTCATTTGGGACAGTCTTACAGACCTCAATCGCCAGTTAGTCCCCTATGGTACCCAACTGTTGATCGCTCAGGGAGAAGTACCGGAGCTGCTCAAAAAACTCCGGCGGTACTTTGCTTTCACCAGCTTGTTTTCCATGGAAGAAACCGGCCTCCGGGTCACCTACGAACGCGACAAGCGAGTGACCCAACTTTGCAAAAAGGAAGGCATCGTTTGGACCGAAAGTCCGACCAATGGAGTAGCCCGCGGACTTCAAAACCGGGAAGGGTGGCGCAAATACTGGTACGAAGCCATGAATGCCCCCCAAGAAACTTTCAGTGCCAAGGCCAGCGACTTTGTTTCTGCCGATACGGTAGCCTTGTGGCAACAATGCCTGCCTCAATTCAAGCCTAAGTTTTCGACTGAGGTTCCCTTTCAGCGGGGTGGCGAAACCCTGGCCCATGAAGTGTTTCAAGACTTTTTGGCCCACCGGGCAAAGAACTACAACAAGTTCATTTCCAAGCCACGGCAAAGCCGCGAATCGTGCAGCCGCTTGTCTCCCTACCTGGCTTGGGGCAACCTTTCCATCCGGCAAGCCTACCAGGGTGCTGCTCAAGTGCGGAAGGCGGGACAGTTTAAGTCGGCCCTTTCGAGCTTTCAATCGCGGCTGCGGTGGCATTGCCATTTCATTCAAAAATTTGAGATGGAAGATCGCATGGAATTCAGCTCCGTCAACCGAGGCTACGCGGAGTTGCTGGACCAACCCATTTGGCCGGAGGCGCTCCAAGCTTGGGAAAGTGGCACCACCGGTTTTCCAATGGTGGATGCCTGTATGCGCTGCCTCAATACTACGGGCTACCTCAACTTTCGCATGCGCGCCATGTTGGCCTCGTTTGCCACACATTTGTTGTGGCAACCCTGGCAAGCCATCACCGGGCACCTGGCCCGCCAGTTTCTCGACTTTGAGCCGGGCATTCATTTTCCGCAAGTGCAGATGCAGGCCGGTGTCACCGGTACCAATACCATCCGCATCTACAACCCGGTGAAACAAGGCAAAGACCATGATCCAGAAGGCGTTTTTATTCGCCAATGGGTGCCCGAGTTAACCAACTGCCCCAATGAATACCTGCACGAACCCTGGACCATGCCCCCACTCGAACAACAGTTTTCCGGGTTCGAATTGAACAAGGACTATCCGCCCCCCATTGTTGATTTAAAAGTAGCGCAGAAAAAAGCGCGAGAAAACATTTGGAAATTGCGGAAGGAAGAAAAGGTAAGGGCAGAAAATGCGCGCATTCTGGCCAAGCACATCATCCCGGGTCGCCGGTGGGCTTAGGGTCAGATAGTGTAAGGATTAAGCTACATTTATGGCTACATTAGCGTAACTTATAGCTCCCAATAAATCTACCAACCATGAAAAAGTATTTCCTCCTTCTTTTAATGGCCCCCTTTCTTTTTGCCTGTAATCGTTCCGGAAGCGGGAGTGGTGGCGAACAGCCCGACCCGCCCTCAACGGATGATGATGTGATCGTAGAAAATCCCGATCAGGTCTTTGTCCGGTCCAACGTTTACGACATGGCCGCCGATGACCCCATCATCCTCGGCTATCAAAAAGCCATTACCCAAATGCAAAGTTTGCCGGCCGATGACCCTACCAGTTGGAGTTATCAAGCGGCCATTCACGGCACGTACGCCACGCCGGCACAACCGGTTTGGAACCAGTGCCAGCACGGCAGTTTTTTCTTCATTTCCTGGCACCGGATGTATTTGTACTATTTCGAACGTATCGTGCGTAAGTATTCTGAAAATCCCGATTGGGCACTCCCTTACTGGAATTACAGCACGACCGAAACCCGCAGTTTACCGGCCGTTTTTCGCAACAACAACGGCAACAATCCGCTTTACATTCCGCAGCGGAGTGCGGCCATGAACAACGGTGCCGGACTGGCCAATTGGGTCGTGGCCCTGGATTGTTTGGACCTCATTCCGTTTACCGGAACCTTTACTCCGGGTGAAAGTTTTGGAGGTTCAACCATCAATGGACCACAACATTTTTTCAACGGCTACGGAGGGTTAGAGAGCATTCCTCACAATCAGGTACACAACTCTATCGGAGGCTGGATGAGCGATCCAAACACGGCGGCCCAAGATCCAATCTTTTGGTTGCACCACTCCAATATCGACCGCCTGGCCAACGTATGGCTGGGTTTGGGCCAAGGTCGGGCATGGCCCAACAATGCTACCTGGCTGAACGAAGAGTTTCCTTTCTACGACGAAGATGGCAACGAAGTACGCCTCACCGGAGCTCAAATTGTGAATAGCGCTACGCAGTTGGGCTACCGCTACGACACGGACGAAGCTACGCTGGCCGAGCAGCCGCTGTTGGCTGCTGCTGATGCACCGGAAACCCAAGGTGCTGACGAAAACAAGATGCAATCCGACCGTGAACAAGAAGGCAAAACCACCGTGGCACAATCTCAAGTTAAAGAAACGGCATTTACGGCTACCCCATTAAGCGTTGCCTTGGAAATGCCGGAGGCGGGACAGCGCACCCTGCGCAAATCAACGGTAGAAGATGAAGGCGACCAGCAAGGCACCTACCTTACGGTAGAAGGAGTGAAGTTTGACGAAATGCCCAATCAATCGGTCGGCGTTTTTCTTAATGTGCCCGAAGGAGAAACGCCGGATTTCAACAGCATTCACCTGGTTGATGTCATTACCTTTTTTGGAATTGGACACCATGCCCACCACATGGAAGATGGTGCCCGCTTTGTGTTCCGTATCGATGATACCATGGCGGCATTGGCCAAAGCCGGCATTGATGTATCCAACCTACAGGTAACCTTTGCGCTCTCCAATGGCGTGGTGCTGGAAGGGGAAACAACCACTAAAGCCACCGAGCCCACCGGCAACCCCCGGTTTAGCCAAGTGACCATCGAGGTGTTCTAAACAGAACAACCAACTTATTTTAAATGCCGCGTTCCGCTTTGGTTCGCGGCATTTTTTCTTTCAGCTTAAGAAGAAGACCGTCGGTTGCGCCTTTCGGCACTACCCGGCTCCCTCCCGGTAGCGGTAGGGTTTGCAGGTACAACACTATTTTCTTGTCGCGGTGCCATGGGACTTACCGGTGGTTCTGTTTCGGGAGGGGCTTTGGTGTTGCGCAGCGTTTCTTCACGCAACACTTTTTTGCTGGGCATTGGAGCACCGGTGCTTACGTTATTCTTTTCAGCGGTGGCGCTTTCGTGCCTCGAAAGGGCTTCGGCCTTTGCTTCCGCAGCTTTTAACAACTGTGCCCGAGAGGCGATTTCGCGTTGCAGCAAAAGAATTTCATCTTCCATTTCGAAGGTGAACCGTTGGGCCCAAATGAGGGCCATACGGTCTTTTTTGCGGTAGCTCTCCTGGAATTGCCGGAGCGTTTCGGTGGCATTTTGCTGCACTTCTGGCACCTTGGCCAGTTGGTTAACAATCACTTGCCAGCCTTTGATTTGATCGCTGAGGGCAACCACGGTAGAGCGGTCTATTGACAGGCAGCGCTTCACCGTGGCCAGCTCCCGCTTCTTGTGCCGAAGGCGCGACCGCAGCTTCTTCAAGGCATCCTGGTGATGCAATTTCAAGTGCAAGTATTCAAAGCAGTCAGTGGGAAGCGCTACCGCCTCAGCGGCAAGCTCTTTTTGGGTGTTTTTGCAGCAATATGCATCGGCCGCAATGGCTTCGGCCGTTTTTCCAGTAAGGCGTTCAATACCTGCCAGGAGGTCAACGTTGGGGCACTGCAAGCCCTTTTCGATGCGAGAAATGGTGGAGCGATGAACGCCTAGTAAACGGGCCAGGCGAGCTTGGCTGCACTTCAATGTTTTTCGGGCCTTCTTAAACAACTCTGGTTGGGGCGATCGTGTGTGAAGCATAAGCGCGGGTATTGATGATTAGTCTTTACGGTTATTCCTGAGATGCACAACAACCCTGCCTTGGTGTGCTCGGGCATTATTTTTTTCTACGGTCATGTGCTTATTGCGCGGGCCATTGCGTCTCAACGTACTTTACTTACCAGGCCGTGTGCACTGAGCAATTGATTCACGAAATTGATTTTACTGAAAGCGGTTGATGTTGCGCGGCCCAATTCAACGCAACAGTTGCGCTTGATTTTTTGACGCAACACGGTTGGCGTTTGGGGAGTTTGTTGCGTGCGGTTTTAACACGCAACACTTTTCTGCGCTGCCGTAGCCAAGGTAAACGGCTATTTCCAACGGCAACACGCCGATCGGTGACTTTAGCTTACAAGGGCTTTTGCCTACTTTTACACTACTTCCAGGACGCGTTATGTAAATTCATTCGATGATGGTTGATCAACACGTTCAAAATTCCAGTTCCATGCGCTTTTTGTGGTTAAGCAGTATTGCAGTTCTCTCACTATTGATTTCTTGCAACAAAGACGAAGGCGACCCTGACCCTTTGCCGGGCACGGTAACCATCCAGGCTTCAGCTGACCCGATTGTTCAGTTCGAAGCGGTTACGTATACCTTGGTGAATTCTGAGAACCACCCGATGGTGCGCCAGAATTGGCTGCGGGAAAACAACAATGTGATTGTGAACAGCGAAGAGTACACTACGAGCTACGACCTAATTGGGGATAAAACCGTGAAGGCGGAGTACGCTTACAATTATGGCGACAACGCGGCCGATGGCATTGTGGAACAAACTTTTACCGTGGTGGAAGCGGAGCACTACGACGTGCAGGTGGATCGGGTGGAGATTACTTCTTACCCCGATTTTGTGAATTATTCTTACGATCCCAGCAACCGGATTTCACTCAAAACTTATTTCGAGATTGCGGGCAAAGACGGCACTGGTGCCCCCAATATTTATTACACCTCGCCCGAAAATTTAGCCAACGATGAGGTAACGTCTTTTCAGGTGATGGATTGGAGCTTAGGCAGCGCCTCGGTAAGCACCAGCGTGTATAAAAACGGGGACGAACATCCCAACCAACAATACACCTACCATTTCAACTTTAAAGTATACGGAGCCAACCATCAATCGAATTCTCCTTTCAATTTGTTGGTAGACGAAAAGCTGGACCTCAACCAGTACCGCAGCACCCAACCCGGGTCGGTACAGGTCAACGCGCCTGGCATGACTTTCAAGGTGTACCTCACCTGGAACTGAGCCTTGGGGTAAGGTCGGACCACAGGATCGCTTTAGCGCTTCAAAAGCACATTTCACATTTATTGGCAAAACCAAAGTGATGACTTCCTGTTAGTTGGTTGAAGTCTCCGATCCTGTTTTACCAAATTGTAATGCCATGCACACCCTTGCACTTGCACTTTTGCTCAGTTTTTCTCAACCGGCTGCTCCGGTTGAAAGCCCTGCGGTATCGGCTACTTCTATCACTGTAGAGTATATTACGTTCACGCTGGTGAACAAAACTGCCCGGTCTATTCCCTTGATCATTCCCACGGTGATGAACCCCAACCTTTCGCCTTTCTCCCGCAGTGGCGTACGCCTGAAAGTGGGACAAAAAATCTTTTTCAAGGAAGGCGGCAAACGCCATTTGTTGCTCCAGGTAAGCGCAGACATTGATCAGGATGCCAACCTGGATGTTGCTAAGTTGTTGAAGCAACGCCGGGCAGAACTTGGCCTGCGCAAGAAAAAAGGCTAAACGCTTCACTTCCTAACCCAAGTCAAGGCATTTGGGGATTGCTCCGGTTAGTTTTGCTGGATGCAATCGACTTCAAGCACCCTTCAAAAAACGATGAAAGCTGTAGTGTGTACCCGCTATGGCGCTCCTGAAGTGTTGAAACTTCAGCAAGTCGCCATGCCCGAGCCGGGCCCTGGTGAAATTCGGGTAAAAGTGATGACTACTACGGTTACGGTAGCCGACTTTCGGGTACGTAGCATGACGGTTCCCAAGCCTTTTGGTTTGGTAATGCGTTTTGTTTTGGGTTTTCGCAAACCCCGCAACCCCATTTTGGGAATGGAAATCGCCGGAGTGGTGGATCAAGTGGGGGCGCAAGTCACGCGTTTCAAAGTGGGCGATAAGGTGATGGGGCCTACTTTGAAAGGGTTTGGAGGCTATGCTGCTTACCGCGTTTTCAAATCGACCGATCCCTTGGTGCACCTGCCCACCAACTATTCGTTTCGGCAGGGTGCTGCCTTACCCGTTGGCGCGCGCACGGCCCTCCACTATTTGCAAAAGGTGGAACTCAAAAAAGGAGAGCACATTTTGGTTTATGGGGCCTCGGGAAGTGTGGGCACTTACACCGTTCAACTGGCGAAACATTTAGGCGCTGAAGTGACGGCGGTGTGCAGTGGAAAAAATGCTGAATGGGTGAAAGCACTGGGTGCTGATCGGGTGCTGGATTATACTGCGCCTCGCTTTGAAGAACAGTTGCGCACCTACGATGTGCTGTTTATTGCGGTGGACCAATGGCCGGAGGCGGCATGCCTCCCTTATTTGAAGAAAGGCGGCCGGTATACCAACATTACCCGGATGTTTATTGCTCCCCGATGGGCGTGGAAAGCCCGAAAAGCAGGTCAAAAAATGGTGTTGGCCGGGTCTCCTCCCGAGACCTTAGCATTTATGGAGGAGGTGAAAGCATTGGCAGAGAAAGGCGTTTTTCGGCCTGTGTTGGACTGCGATTATCCCTTAGAAGATATTCGAAAAGCGCACCACCACGTAGACCAGGGACACAAGAAGGGCAACGTGACCATCACGGTTCACCCGGAAACCCTACTTTAGGGGTGTGTCAACGGTTCCACCCATCAACGATGAAAAGTTACTGCCTTGGATACAAGCCGGATATGCGGTTTTTGCCCAAGCCGGACCGGATGCGCTGAAGGTGGAGTCGCTGGCGCGTGAGGTGGGCAAAAGCAAGTCTTCTTTTTACCATCATTTTGCGGACCTGGAAGTCTTTACCGAGATTTTGCTCCACTACCACCTTTCGCGTGCAGCAGTTATTGCCCAACGAGAAGCTCAGGCAAAACAAGTCATTCCCGACTTGCTGCTGGTCATCCTCGATGTGAAGGAAGACCTGCTTTTCAGCCGGCAGGTGCGCATTCATCGCAACCGCAACGGCTACACGGAAGTGCTTGAAAAAGTGAATCAATTGACAGGGGAAGCGATGATTGGCATTTGGGCCCAGGCGCTCGGCTTAGACCACAATACCCAGCTGGCCGGAATGGTGCTCCGCCTGAGCCTGGAAAATTTCTACCTTCAAATTACCGAGGCTACCCTGAATTACGATTGGCTGGTGGCTTACATCGAAAACCTGCAAACCATTGTCAAAAGTTTTCAGCAAGACGGAGTTCGGCTCGACCTTACGGGCAACCACCAATCGCAGTAGTATTATCTGCTATTCAATGCAAGGGCATCGATTGCAAATCCTCTTTTATTGGTTCCTCTGGTTGATGTTGCCCACCCTGATGGCTTGCCATCCCAAAGACCTGCCTGCCGGAACGGAACATCCTTCCAAACCCAAAAGACATTACACCAGCACTCGGGAGTCTTATTTTCCAGGGTTTCACCTTTCTATTGCCGATAGCTCCGCTACGCTATATGGCTGGGATCTTACCACAGAACAAGACACGGTTTTCTATCAGGCAGATTATACAGTGGTCGTCAATGAATTGGGGCAAATGGATTTGAATGTAATCGGTGAAGGGTTGTCATTTGAAACGGTGCTTCCTCACACGAATGCCCCGAAAGGATTTACCAAAGATTCGACCAACTGGTTTTTGATGCCTCACAATAGTATTTTTCTGGAGCAAGCCTTGGGCGACACCCTCAAGGGCTGTGGAACCAAGCACCTCTACGCTAGCCGTTGCGATCGGTTTATTTTTGTAAAGCGCCAGCATTTGGAAACGCATTAGATTGGGCCTTAATTCCCGGCCTATCGGTGGGTTGCCACGTCTTCCGAAAACGATGGAGTGGCGTCTATTTTCTTCCTTCCGCGCTTGATTTTTAATGAAGATTCATTGAAAATACACCGTCTCAATTCAACGTTTTGTACCGTTTGGGTGTAATCGTTTACGATTTTAGCCTTTACTTTGGGTTGTCTTCCTGTCTGAATCCATCAACTTTCAACCGTTTTTCAGGAAGTTTTGCCATTCAACTAACCGCCCAAATCATCATCCCCAAAAAATAAATCGGTCGACAAGGCAATAAATTGATCGACTAAATACTAAAACCACTAAAATTTCGATTTCTTTAAAGGTGACTCTCCCAGGAAGTCGACCACTTTGATCACTGTCTAAAAACATGCCCCCAATCACCATAGATAGTAGTTCGACCTACGGCTTTTGTCTGGCAACAGGGCGCTATTGTTCATTTTTCAAACGTTATTGAATTTGAAACGACCCGCTACCCTCACCTCTATTTTCCAAGATGCATCGCGCGGAAATGAAGCCGCATTCAACGCGTTTTTAAAAACCACCTGGGAGGAACTTGCCCCTCCCCTCACCGCTTTGGTGGGTCCTCCCAAAGAGGCTCGGGAACTGTTCCTTTATGGGATTAGTATTTTGTGGGAGCAACTGGTTGTTCACCAACGCATGGCCCCTCAAAACCCCAGTGCCTACCTGTTTGTGGTGTGCAAAAACGAATGGCTCTCCCGCAAAAAGCAAGCGACCCAAGGGCAATTGGTCTACGATTCGGTCCAATTCGATCACCAGACCTCAGACCTGCTTTCCTCAGAGGAGCTGCACTCAAAAGAAGCGCAACAACAAGAAATGGAAGCGCTGCTAAAAGAGGGAATTGCACAGTGTTCGGACAAGTGCAAACAGATTATAGAACTTCACCTGGTGCAAGGGCGCAAACTCAAAAGCCTCTGGAAAGAGCTGGGTTATGAAAGTTATCAAGCGATAGTACAGGCCAAGTACAATTGCAAGAAAAGGCTCAGCAACTATATTTTTACCAACAGCCGAAAGCGAAAGCGCTAATCGGCATTCTCCCCGAACTACCTATTTAAGATGAACCAAGATTCTCAACTGATCCAGCGGTACTATCGATTTGAGCTTTCGGAGGAGGAATTAGCAGCTTTTCAGAAACGCTTAGCCACCGATACCGAGTTTTCAACACTGGTAGCTCAATACCACCAAAGCCAGAAAACGGCCCACGACTTTTACCAATCGGCCGAAGATACCGACCGCCAGAAGCGGTGGGAAAAGTCCTTGGAAAATTCCCCATCCCATTCGCTGGAACAACCAAAAAATATTTTCTCCTGGCAGCGCATTGCTGCCTCTATCCTGTTTTTGATAGGTGTAGGAATGCTCCCCTTTTTGTTGAGTGACCATGAAACACACAACCTGCAAGACCTTTTGGCAGAAGCCAAAGCCCTTCAACCACAGGAAGAATGGTCTACGCTGCGCGGTGCACCATCGGATAATTTAGAGCAGGCGCTCATGGCAGATGCGCATGCCCTCTACCAAAGCGAGGATTATTCGGCAGCCCTGCAACTGCTCAACAAGGTGAATGATACCTCAGCCTATTACTCCGAGGCCATTCTTTTTACCGCCTTGTGCCATTTTCATCAAAACGACCACACGGCTTTTCTGTCTTTGACTGAAAACCTGGATGCAAACGTATCGCCTGTGATCGAAAAGCGATTGCTCTGGTACCGTGGTATTGTTTATTTAGAATTGGGAGAAACGGAAAAGGCCCGTGCTATTTTTAAACAGCTTACCGATCAGGACATTTCCATGGGCTCGAAAGGCCACCAACTTCTCCAGCGATTAAAAGCCATCGAAAAATAATGCACCTTACTCTACTGTCTACTGGTTCAAAAACAATTGTTCTTCTTCTTGTTCTTTATTCTTCCTGGTGTGTTGCGCAAGTTTCTGAAGACTATAAAAGCAAGCATCAGGTATGCTTGGAATTAGATAAAAACGGGCAATTCAAAGAGTGTTTGGACTGCTATTTGGCTTTGTTACATAGTGAAGAATGTAGCAGTAGTGACTCCCTCCTTTTTCGGAACTACTTGAATGTAGGGATCGTGTACAGCAATTTGTACCAAGCCCAAAAGGGCCTGCTTTACCTGGACTCCTCTTTGCTTTACCGCCATGCCATTACCAGTGAAGCAACTGTTGCTGAAGTTTACGACATCCAATCACTCTGCTATTTTATGCTTGGGCAATTCAAGCAATCAGAAAGGGTTCTATTAAATGCCATTCAAATCCAATCGGACTTCCGGGATACTACGAAGTTGATCAAGCATTACAGTTTTATGATCACGCTGTTTTCGGAGCAAAATTTATTCCCTAAAGCCAAAGTTTATCAAGACAAGTTTCGAGAATTGGTATTTAAAAAATATGATGATAACCATCCTAAAGTGGGAAACTTCTTTTTCTCGGAGGGCAGGTACTACGCAAACCAGTTGCTACATCACAAAGCAATTGAATCATTCAAAAAATCATTAAGGATTGCTCAAATCAACCGTGGGAAAGAAGATTTTCGAACCATTGGTAGTTTGCAGAACATTGGTATTTGCTACTCTTTCGTTGGTCATCCTGCATTAGCAGAAAAATACCTACTTGAATCGCTACGTGTTTACAAAAAGAATTTTCCAGATAAAAAGTATTACACGTTATCGGCGATCTACGGAGCCCTTTCACAGATGTATGCCCGGGTTAAGGATTTTCAAAAGGCCAGACTTTACGGAGAGAAACACTTGGACATTACCACGTCTTATTTCAGTGAGAATCTTGACAACCTCTTGTTGAGCTACCAAAACATAGGGCAAATCTGTTGGTATGATGGTGATTTCAAAGCCTCTGACGAATACTTTGACAAAGCCCTTCTGCTTTCTCAAAAAATTTATGGTGAAGAAAGCGTGAATGAAGCCAAGATATACCATAACAAAGGCTCTGCTATGGCGGCTATGCATCACTTTGAGCCCGCCAAGAAGGAGTACAAGAAAGAAATCCGCATTTTTAAAAATAATCCCAACATGGATATCAATTCGTTGGGGTATGGACACTATATGCTGGCTTTTTGCCATTTTCACCTCAATGAGCTCGACAGTGCACGATTCCATTACAAAGAGGCTTTCGCTTTGTTGGAGCTGCAGAAAGTGAATGAAGGCATAACCCTATCCTTTATCCAAGCTGACCTTGCTCAAATCTATATCAAGCAAAAAAGCTACGACCAGGCTAAATCTGAATTACTAGCCATCGAACAAAGGATGGGTTTTCACATGAACTACCCCGTATCCGACCAAGACATAGCATTGCTAGACCCCTTGATATATTACCTGCAATCAAAAGCCTCTTTTTTGGAAAGTCAGGTAGACCAACACCCTGCATATTTCGATTCGCTTTCAATGGTGAGGGCAACACAAATGGATGTTGTAGAAGCTAAAAACAACCTCCTGGTATCGGAAAATTTAAGAGAGCAACACGAAGAAGAGTTCTATGAATACTACGAAAGTGCGATCGCCCACTTTTTCGAGTTGGATCAAAAAAGAGGAAGCCATAAGGCCATTTTAATATCGGAAAGGACAAAGAAGATGCGCTTAGGAGAGGCATTTCAGAAGGCTTGTTCCAAGCTCTTATCCGATAGTTTGTTAATCCAGGAAGCTGAATTCAAACAACAGATTGCCAATCTGGAAAAAATAATCCTCCAAGAACGCGAGGGACAACTATCAACAAAAGAACTGCAAGACAGCCTGTTTACCCTGAAAGAAAAGCGGCTCCATTTATTGGCCAATATTCGGGAACAACTCCCGGGTTATTATAACCTCCACCACAAGTCTAATGAATTTGACCTGGTTCAATTTCAAGGGATGCTCTCACCAAACGAATCTTTCTTAGAATACTTCGTTACGGACAGTACCTTATATCTTTTTGTGATCAATCATGACGGCATTGTTCAGAAGGCTATTCCAATTGATTTTTCGCTAAACGCCTTGGTTGAAACCATGCGCAAAAGTATTTTCAACCACCCCAATGTAGTGGAGCAATCTTCTCGTGAAGCTATCGAATTGAAACAAGAGTACATTGCTTCGGCTTCCCGGCTCTTTCAAGTATTGATTGTACCCATTGAGGAACACCTCAAAGAAAAAGTAATTGTGGCCACAGATGGCGTACTTCATTTCCTGCCGTTTGAAGCTTTGCTAACCCATGAAGTAAGTACCAACACCGCTTACACCGAATTGCCCTATTGGATCAATGAAAAGCTAATCAGCTATCAGTCTTCGGCTCAACAGATGGAAAGGCTTTTAATCCAGGAACTTCCAGTTTTCCCAAAAGATATTGCCGCATTTGCCCCTACTTATCGAGTAGATAAGAGTTCGATATTAACGAACTATGAAAGCTACCCTTCCTACCGCTACCACTTTGCACCTCTTAAGTATAACCAACAAGAGGCAAAAGAGGTAGGCGCACTTTTTCCCAATTCCTCCAATATTTTTACTGGCGCATCGGCTTCGAGGAATCAATTTCTTGCAGCAGCTCAAGACCACAGTGTGCTGCACATTGCAGCCCATGGAAAAACTTACCGCCAAAAAGGGGATTATTCGTTCATTGCTTTTTCCACCGATACCACCTCCACTGCGTTGGAAAACATGTTGTTTGCCGACGATATATACAACAGTCGACTCAACAACCAAATGGTAGTACTGAGCGCCTGCGAGACCGGGATCGGAGAACTCAAAACCGGTGCTGGTGTGGTGAGCCTCTCCAAGGCCTTGGCTTTCGCCGGGGTGAGAAGTCAGGTGTCTACCCTTTGGAAAATCGAAGACCAATCTACCGGTGCTTTTATGCCGCTTTTTTACCAACATTTAAAGGCCGGAGAACAAAAACATGCTGCGCTCCGGGCGGCCAAGCAGGCCTTCATCAAAGACCCAAAACGTGCTGCTCCGTTCTATTGGGCAGGCTATGTCATCAGTGGCGACACACGTCCATTGGTTCAAGAAGCTTCACCGTATAAATGGCTGTGGTTCATCGGCATCCCGGCTCTGCTGCTCTTTGGCTTTTTCTTACTCAAAAAAACTCCTGTCAGCCAGAGCAGAGAACAAGAATGAAAGGCTTTACTGCTAAAAATCATAAGAATCAATCTCCATTCTCTTTCTCGTTCTCCACCCTCCTTTCTCCGCTCTCGTTCTCCGTTCTCCGTTCTCATTATCAAACGCTTACAAAAAAATTAAAATTTTTTTTGTTATGTTTTTTCAATCCTGCCTTATCTAAATGTAACCACCGCCCACT